>JAPYSD010000102.1 GCA_029936705.1 Croceicoccus sp.
CACCAATATATCCTTGTCGCCCAGCAATTCGCTATTCAGCGTATTTGTTACCGCCACTCGTGCGGTCGCGATCCCGGTTGCGTCGCCCATGCGGCCCATGACCATCAGAAAGGTCTCGATGGTTGCAAGATCGGCATTTGCGGGCAGCAATACTGCCGTCGCTGCCAAATCGGGACGAACGGTGAAAGGATAGCCAGCCGACGCGAACATCGAGAGGTTCGGCAACTGCGCGGAGTGATAGGTACCGGTCAAATCGACGGTGCTGCGCGGCATGATATTTACGCGCACATTATCGGGTAACGTGCCTTCGCACCGGCGCTTGTCAGCCATTATCAGACTGAAGTCGAACACCAGCTCGTTCTGACCGAACAGGATATAGTCCGGCAAAATTACTTGTGCTTCACGCTCACGAGAGGAAGCGTCCGGCCCGTCCGAAAACCATTTGCTCCACCAGTTTCCGCTACCCATGCCAAGCGTGCGCAGATATTGCCCATTCATCGAGACATCGAGCCGTGATGCACGCAGATCCAGCCAACTTGCGGTGGGATAGCGATAGGCCATGTCAAGCCGCGCACCGCTGCGCGGCCAGAAGAACAGGTCGGGCGCGACGCGGAATTGCGCGGTCAGTGGACCAGGCGGCAGTCCGCGCCCTTCCAGCGCGAACGGTTCGGTGAATTCTGAAAGCTCAACCGGGCGATCGTTGCGCAGCCAGCGTGGAGCACCATAAGGTTTGAAGACGGGCACCCTTACGCTGGACATCGACGCCGAAGCGCCGCCAGCCAGCCCCTTGGTAAAGGCAAGTCCGTTGGCTGCCAGCTTAAGTTCGGCGCCCGTCCGGCCCATTACCAGCAGCAGCTTGCCGAAGCGGTCCACCGGGTTGCGGATGACAGCCACGGTGGGGCCGTTAGCCCGACGATTAACACCTGCAATACGACCATTACCAATCATGAAAACGATGGCATTGCCCTTGGGGATTGAGCCTATCGACGGAGGGAAAGCAAAGCCGCGATAGCTGGCCATGGAGCCCATCCATGACGCAAGGACGCCGGCAGCTTCCATCTCGCTGTTACCTGGCTGTTCCGCGAAAACGAAAGGCAGCCGCAGAGGCAGTGGATCTCGGCTGTCGAAGAAGGGCGCCGGCAAGTCGGCAAGGTCTGAGGGAAGTGCCAATCGCTGCGTCGTAAGTTCGATGAACGAACGTCGGTTGGACAGATTCAACCAGAGCGAGGAATGGAACGGATCTTCGCAA
This sequence comes from Croceicoccus sp., assembly GCA_029936705.1. GTDB lineage: Bacteria > Pseudomonadota > Alphaproteobacteria > Sphingomonadales > Sphingomonadaceae > Croceicoccus. The sequence goes on from JAPYSD010000102.1 coordinate 1,250, forward strand.
TCGCGTGCATAATGGCCTAAAAAGCGAATGTTGAGCTGGTTGTCGCCAGGCAAGAACAGCGCGGGCTCGACATCCAGAGTCAGGCGCAGCCTGTCCGCCGTGTCTGCATTCAGGGCTACGGTCCGCAGCACTTCTCCGTTCAACAGCACAACCATTTGGCTGATATCGCCCAAAAGATCAGGCGAATAGGACAGATCTAGGGTGATGCTGGCATCGGTTACGACTTCGTCCGACCGCAGGCCAAACGGAATGCCAATTTCACCGCGAGTGCCCTGAAGCCTGATTGGTGAGCCAATGGATAGATCCTTGAGAGTGATACGATGTTTACGCACACCACCCTCAGTTACAACAGGAATGGATTTTTCGGCGGCCAGGTCGCGCGCTGGTGTTTGCGCCAGCGCTGTGCCCGCCATGGCGCCGCTAAGCGCAATTCCTGTCGCCAGGACACCCGCCAATATCGCGCGTGCCACCGGTGCCGGCACGCTGGCAGGAACTTTCCGAAGCGAAGGCCGCACAATACGGCGCAATGTCGTCAATGCTACAATGGCAATATCGCGAAGCGAACGCAGGCCTGAAACCGGCTTATGCGCCTCGGCCTGCTGCCATGCGTCGGCTCGGCCCATCACGGCGCGCACCAGCTGACGCGATTGAAACATAGAAAGCTCCTCAAAACGCAGGCGCACCGTGCCCGCATCGGTCCGAACCGTGTCGACGGGAAGGGTCAGCATGTCGTCGCCCATCGGCATGGAGACATGGGTGACATTACGGTTGTTGATTTCGAACCCCGACGGCAGTTGAGCTGCCAGCCCACCCATCGAGAAATCCGACGTGATACAATCGACAACCACACCGTCTTCGAAATAGAGGGTAATGGGTAGCTTGGTATCAATACGGATTTGGCCGCGGATCTGGCGCGTTTCGCGCGCGACCGATACGGCTGCCAGCAGGATGAGCATGCTGAACAATGCCCAGCCCAGGTTCAGCAGTAAGGTTCCGAGCTGCATGTCGAAAAAATCTTTCCATAGCACGTATTTCGCAATGCCGAGGATGGTGCCGAAAATCAGCAGCCCGATCGTGAACAGATGCGGCTGCACGGTCTTCAGATCGAAGTGGGTTCGATCGAGCACGCTCCCCTTGTCGGTCACGTTGAACTTGCCCTTGCGGGGTTGGAACAGGGTCATGACTGTGGGGCGCACGAGGTGGAACGCCAGCAGCGTTTCATAAATTTCACCCCAGAACGGGCGGCGGTCACCGCCCTGTGTGCGCTCGCTCGACAGGGTGGAAATGAACAAATGGGGCAGGGCATTGGCAAAGATCAGCGATGCAGATGCGAAGATGATGTTCTGTCCTGCTATCAGGAATGCCAGCGGTGCGGTCAGGAACACGATGCGCGCCAGCGGAAATTGGAAGTGCATCATGGCATTCAGATAGCAAAGGCGTTGCTGCCAGCTGAGGCCGCTCCCCAAGAGCGGATTATCGACGCGGAAGATCTGCGTCATACCGCGAGCCCAGCGAATCCGCTGACCGATATGAAGTACAAGTCTCTCGGTCGCGAGACCGGCTGAAAGCCTTGCTCCGATATATGCGGTGTTCCATCCCATGCGCTGCAGTTTCAGCGCGGTATGGGCATCTTCAGTCACGGTTTCGCCCGCAAATCCGTTTGTCTGGATCAAAGCCTCGCGCCGGATGATGGCGCAGGAACCGCAGAAGAAGGTCGCGTTCCACAGGTCGTTGCCCGACTGCACTGCGCCATAAAACAGGTCTCCCTCACCAGGCAGGTCCTTTACGGTGCGCAGGTTCCGCTGGACCGGATCCGGCGAGTAGAAGTGATGCGGCGTCTGCATCAGCGCAAGCTTCGGGTCCTTCTGGAACCAGCCCACCGTCACCTGCAGGAACGCCCGTGTCGGAACGTGATCGCAGTCGAAGATTGCGATCAGCTCCCCACGCGTTTTCTTCATGGCGGCATTCAGATTGCCCGCCTTGGCGTGCAGATTGTCGCCGCGCGTCAGATAGCCGCATTTGGCCTGCCGGGCGAACTTGCGGAATTCCTCGCGCTTGCCGTCGTCGAGAATGTAGACGTTGAACCGGTCAAGCGGGTAATCCATGTCCATAGCCGCAAAGACCGTGTTGCGTACGATCTCGAGACTCTCGTTATAAGTCGGGATATAAACGTCAATCGTCGGCCATTTCTCAGGCTCGCCCTCGATTTCCACTATGGGTCGATGCAACGGCCAGCTGGTCTGGATCAGACCAAGCACCAGGATCAGCCACGCATAGGCTTCGGCAAGATAGAGGCCGACACCCAGCGTATATTCAAGTGGTGTTTCGAACGACAGCGTCTGGGTCGTACGCCAGATCATATAACGCGTCGAAGCCAGAAGGGCTAGCACGCCAATGATTAGTGTGGCCCGGCGACCCGCCTTGCGATGAACCAAACCAGCGACAACGATCATGCCGACCGCAAAAATCCATTGCTGGGTGGTATCGAGCGGAACGGTTACGATAAGCGCCATGCAGGCGAAAGCAGCCAGCCATGCTGGCGTGCGCAGTAGCAGGCTGTTGGGCATGTTATATCCGGTAAGTCAGGCGCTTTGGTGTTCGGCGGTCGGGATTGTGCGACCCGTTTGCCGGTCGCTCCTCGAGGCTGATCGACCAAGGCGGAGTTCGATGGCGTCTAGCAGAGCATCGATATCGGAAATGATTACGCTGTTGGGAGCATACTCGACCAGCGTTTCGAAACGCGCGATCGCTTCATTTGCGGATTCATCGCGGCGAACGGTTCCTACGAACTGATTTGCGAACAACTCCTTCATGAAGCGATGACAATGCCGCGAAAGTTTACGTCGATCGTCCAGCTTGTTCAGAACGATGGCAATATCGTCGCGTTCGGTCACGGGTGTCTCTTCGCCCAACCGCGTCAGGCTGGCGAGGCCAATTGGGTTGGGTTCGATCACGCAGATGCTCAGATCAGCGAAACGATTGATCCTTTCGCGGCCTTCCCAATCGGCAGAGGCAATATCGACAACGGCGAGATCATGCGGGGGCGTTGTTCTAAGCCGATCGATCGCGGCTTCGCGCTCACGCGAAGATGTGAAATTGCCTTCCAAGCGTACGCCGCGCACCACCATTGGCTCGCCATCGGCATTGGACATGCTCTGGTTTGGAAGCAAACCGAAGAACAGCTTGAGTGAATTTTGCCGCGTCATATCGAACGCCGTGACTGTACGCCCGCGAGTGGCAGCCCTGCGCGCAATTGCTGCCGTCACCAGAGTGTTGCCGGCACCCCCCTTGGGCGAATGAAAAGCAAGTATCGTCATTTGGACAGGCTCGAAAGGAATGAGCGCAAATCGCCGGGGTTACCGTTTAGCCGACCCTTCGAGGCTTCGGGAAACGTCTCTTCTGCTTCACCATAATTGGCGAAAATGTTGGCCGAAACAGCTTCTGTACTGCGGACTGGATCCCCCGGTCGGTCCGCGATATCGGCGCGGATGACCTGCCGGTGCTCGAGCGGCGTTGTGAGCGGCGGCACAATGCGTCGGTCTTTCAACAAGGCCTCGAATATGGGCCAAAGCTCCATGTCGGCGTATCGATCTTCGAACTGACGATATTGAAAATCCTGCCTGCTCAGTTTTTCAAGCAAGGCTTTAGCATCCTGACGCATGGCCACCTCCGTAGTCCTCGGAATATGAAGATGGCCGAAACTGCTTAATTAACCTTTAAGAGCTGCGGATTTGCTGACGGCTCGACGGTTCTCCGGCTCAGCGAAAGGTGAGTGATCAAGCTTGGGCTGCTCCACGTGAGCAATGGGGAGCTGTGACACGCACCGCGATGGAAATGGCTGAATATCCAGCGTAGATCGAGGATGCGGGCGCGGCCCGGAACTGTTCCCCATGGTGAAGCGGGCCGCCGCCGACAGGGAAGGCAGCGACCTGATGCGGAAGCTGAGTTAGCGGTCGCGGCATTCGGGCCCGCAAGTGGTCAGAGCCTGTAGGCTTGCTTCACGAGGCTGTATGACAAGTCCTGCGCCAGTTCGGCGGCTTCCCAGTCCTCGATCCGGTGTTCGGCGACCAGCTGGGCCAGGAAGCCGCAGTCGACCCGGCGTGCGACGTCATGGCGTGCCGGGATCGACAGGAAGGCGCGGGTGTCGTCGTTGAAGCCGACGGTGTTGTAGAAACCCGCGGTCTCGGTCGTGTTGTGGCGGAAGCGTCGCATCCCCTCGGGGCTGTCGTGGAACCACCAGGCGGGGCCCAGCTTCAGCAAAGGGTAATGACCAGCCAGCGGCGCGAGTTCGCGGGCATAGACGCTTTCGTCCAGCGTGAAGAGGATGATTGACAAGTCGCGGCTGTTGCCGAACCGGTCGAGCAGCGGCTTGAGCGCGTGGACGTAGTCGGTCCTTGTCGGAATGTCGGCGCCCTTGTCGCGCCCGAAATTGTCGAACAGCCAGCCGTTGTGGTTGCGGAAAGATCCCGGGTGGATCTGCATGACCAGCCCGTCGTCGATGCTCATCGCCGCCATTTCGGTCAGCATCTGGGCGCGGAACAGCTCGGCATCCTGGGCGCTGGCCTTGCCGTCCTTCACCCGGTCGAACAGCATCGCGGCCTCGGCAGCGGAAAGGTTCGCGGTGGCGGCGGTGGGGTGGCCGTGATCGGTGCTGGTCGCGCCGGCCGACTTGAAGAATTCGCGGCGCTGGCGGTGGGCGTTCAGATAGCCCTGCCAGGTCCGGCAATCCTCGCCCGTCAGCTGCGAGAGCCGGTGGAGATTGGCGCTGAACCCCTCGAACTCGGGATCGACCACCGGGTCGGGGCGATAGGCGGTCACGACGCGCCCGTTCCAGTCGCTTGCGCGGATCGCGGCGTGGTGCTCCAGCGAGTCCAGCGGGCTTTCGGTGGTGGCGATGACCTCGATGCCATAGCGGTCGAACAGGGCGCGGGGCCGGAAATCGCTGGTCGCCAGCTTTGCGGTGATCGTGTCGTAGTACAGGTCCGCCGTATCGGCCGACAGCTGGACCTCCATGCCGAACGCCTCGGCAAAGACCCAGTCCAGCCACATGCGCGAGGGGGTGCCGCGAAACAGGTAGTAATGTTCGGCCAGGATGCGCCAGGCCGCGCGCGGGTCAGCCTCGTGACCCGAAATGCCCAAATCTTCCAGCCGGACGCCCTGTGAATAGAGCATGCGGAACAAATAATGGTCGGGCACCAGCAGCAGTTCGGTTGCATTGCCGAAACTGTCATTGCGGGCGAACCAGGCCGGGTCGGTATGGCCATGCGGGCTGACGATCGGCAGATCCCTGACGGTGCCGTACAGCTCACGGGCGATGGCGCGGACGGCCGGATCGGCGGGGAGCAGGCGGTCGGGGTGAAGGGTGAGCTGTCGGGTCATGGGGGCATCCTTGCTCTGCTGGCGGCGGCGGGCGGATCGCGCGTGGATTGTCGCCGCCGGGTGCTTGTGGTAACCGGTGTCAAAGGGGGTAATGCAACGGCTGCTCCCTGGGATCAACCGGGCAGGCGGAAAATGCACCGGCAGGAAAGACACCCGACATGAACGACCAGATCACCGAACAGACTCGCATGCCCGCGGTGATGCGCAGCCATGCGGACGACACCGTGGTGGTGGCCCTGCGCGACATCGCGGCCGGGGAAACGGTGGACGCGGGCGGTGAGCGGGTGACTGCCGCCCGGCCTGTTCGCGCGGGGCACAAGGTCGCGCTGCGCAGCCATGCGCCGGGCGATCCGGTGATCCGCTATGGCGAGCCGATCGGGCTGGCCAGCGCGCCGATCGCGGTCGGCGATCATGTCCATTCGCACAATCTGAAGACCGCGCTGTCGGGCGAGGTCGCCTATGGCGATTTCGCGGGACCGCTGGCAGACACGCAGGCCAAGACAGGGGCGAGCCCGCTGGGCAGCTGGCGCGGATACCGGCGCGCCGATGGCCGGCATGCCACGCGGAACGAGATCTGGCTGATCCCGACCGTCGGCTGCGTCGCCCCGATGTGCGAGATGCTGGCGCGCGGGGCGGAGCGGCGCCACGCCGATGCCATCGCGGCGGGCCGGATCGACGGGATCGTCGGCTTTGGCCATCCGCATGGCTGTTCGCAGCTGGGCGACGATCTGTCGGGCACGCGCGCGGTGCTGGCGGCGCTGTGCGACAATCCCAACGCGGGCGGCGTGGTGCTGATCGGGCTGGGGTGTGAAAGCAACCAGCTGGACCAGTTGATCGATCATGTCCCTGAACGCAGCCGCGCCAAGCTGCGGGTGATGCGCGCGCAGGACCCGGGCGACGAATACGCACGCGCCGATGCGCTGATCGATGCGCTGGTCGAGGAACTGTCCGGCGCAAGGCGCGAGGATGCGCCCGCCTCCGCATTGGCGGTGGGGCTGAAATGCGGCGGTTCGGACGCGCTTTCGGGCGTAACCGCCAATCCGCTGCTGGGCCGCTTCAGCGACCGGGTGGCGGCCAGCGGCGGGCGGCTGGTGCTGACCGAGATTCCCGAGATCTTCGGCGCCGAAACCTCGCTGTTCGCGCGCAGCGTTTCGGGCGAGGTGCACGGCAAGGCGACCGATCTGCTCAACCGGTTCAAACGCTATTTCCTGGCGCAGGGGCAGCCGGTTTCGGAAAATCCCTCGCCCGGCAATATCGAGGGCGGGATCACCACGCTTGAGGAAAAGTCGCTGGGCGCGGTGCAGAAGGGGGGCAGGGCGCCGCTGGCCGACGTGGCCGATTATGGCGGCACGGCGGAAAAGCCGGGCATCACCCTGCTGGAAGCGCCGGGCAACGATGCCGTGTCCTCGACCGCGCTGGCGGCGGCGGGGGCGACGATGATCCTGTTCACCACGGGCCGCGGCACGCCGCTGGGCTTTCCGGTGCCGACGGTGAAGATCGCCTCGAACTCGGCACTGGCGGCGGGCAAGGCGGGCTGGATCGACTTCGACGCGGGCCGCATCTTGAGCGAACCCGCAGGCGAGGTGGACGAGGATTTCGCCCGCCGCCTGCTCGCCATCGCCAGTGGCGAGAAGACCGCCAGCGAGCGGACCGGCCAGCGCGTCATCTCGATCTGGAAGCGCGGGGTGACGCTCTGACCTCCCTGCCGCGGCCTTGCCGGTTGACACAGGCGACACGTCCTACAGGCGCTGTCACCTGCCTGGAACCCGCGGGAATCCGGGCTTTGCGGTCCCCTGGTTGACACCGCGGGGGGCTGGAGAAAAATCGACGATCGGAAAGAGCCTTCGCCCGGATCGATAGCCGGGCAAGCCCGTGTAGGACAGGGAATTGGCAAGTGCCCCGCGGCGCCGCGTCTGTCCGGGCGCCGGATGACCGGAATGGTAGGGAGCAGACGGTGCGAACACCGATCGGCGATGGCCGCTGACAAGCCCGTTGCGGAGGTTCAGCCCCGGTATGGTGGGCGCTCACCACGTTGCAATCGTATTTCCTCCAGCGCCGCGGGTGTGAAACCGGAGATGTCGGCGGTCATCAACGTGCCCTCGTCGCGCCATGCCCAGGACAGGACCTCGGCAGCGCGTTGTTGCAGCATCCCGTCTTCATCAGGGTCACGTGCGGTCGCAAGAAGCGCCTTGCGTCCTGCATCTAACGACCCGATCATCCTGGCAGCATGGTCGCGCTCCCAATCTACCGAAACAGGATCCAGATAGATAGCCAGTGCCTCGGCCGCCGTCTGTGGAATCGGTTGCATGGGTTATCTCCATCGCAGATCATCGCGTCGGTGTGATCAGGCAGCCGAATGTCCGGATCCCACCGCATTTCAGACATCGATCCGGCCGAAAAGCAATGTCCGCAATGGGCGAGACGTGCCGTTTGCCGATT
>JAPYSD010000662.1 GCA_029936705.1 Croceicoccus sp.
CGTCGAATATGCAGGGCTGGAACCGGTCCGCGCCCAGCTCGTCCTGCAATGCCGCCAGCCGTTCGGCACGGCGCCCGGTGCCCACGACGCGCCAGCCCGCATTCGCGAAGGCGCGGGCACAGGCTTCGCCGATACCGGCGGTGGCTCCGGTCACGAGGACGGTCTTCATCATCTATTCTCCTGCTTCGGCGGGGAAGACGGTGATGGTCACGTCGAACCGCCGCGAATCGCCTGCCGCCAGTTCCATCACGCCGGGTTTCTCGCGGAAATCGCCGTCGAAACCCTCAGGATCGGCGATGCCTGCCCATGGCTCGAGGCACAGAAAATCGGCGCCCGGCTTCTGCCAGATGCCCAGCATCGGGCAATCGGGAAACGCGATTTCCAGCGCGGCTGGCGCTGCCGCTTCCTTCTTCTCGTCCCCGTCTTCCGGCTCGTCCACCGCGCCCTCGAACCGCAGGCTGCGGCTATGCAGGCGGTCCCAGATCAGCGCGTCGGCATGGAACAGCCCCGGATAGGGGCGCAAGATGCGGTTCTTGACCGGCGTATCCTCGAACGCGCGCAGCAGGCCGTCCTCGTCCAGGCGGCGGATCGGTCCGTCCTCGAAGTCCGAGAAGATGATGCGGTGCTTCGCCTTGTCCCCGCCGCGCGGCAGCGGCCAGGCGAAGCCGGGGTGAAAGCCGATGCTGAACGGCAACGCGTCCTGCCCGCGATTGGTGACGATCGCGCTGATCGTCAGCGCATCGCCCTCGACCGCGTAATGCAGGTCCAGCACGAAGGGAAACGGCCAGACCGCCCGGGTCTCGGCATCGTCGGTCAGCCGCAGCACCGCGCGGTCGCCATTGTGTTCGACCAGTTCGAACACGCGGCGCCGGGCAAAGCCGTGGCGGGGCAGGCTGAATTCCCTGCCGTCCAGGCGATAGGCCCCACTCGCCAGTTCGCCGACGATGGGGAACAGGATCGGCGCATGGCCCGACCAGACGGCGGGATCGCCATCGGTCATCCATTCCCCTCCGCCCGAATCGTGCAGCGAGACGAGTTCCGCGCCCAAAAGCGCGATGCGGGCCGTCAGCCCTTCGGACCGTATGGTGACCGTCTCGCTCATCCGCGCAAGGAAGCTCCCAGCTTTTCGGCAGCGGCGACCACCTTGGCCGAGATGGCCGACAGGTCCGCCTCGGTAAAGCTGGCATCGCCGGGTTGCAGCACGATTTCGATGGCCAGCGACTTGTGCCCCTCGGGCACGCCCTGTCCGCGGAATTCGTCGAAGATCCGCGCGTCGGAAATGGCCTGCTTGTCCGCGCCGCGAACGGCTTTCAGCAGGTCGCCCGCCGCCAGCGTAGCAGGCACCAGGAACGCGAAATCGCGCATCACCGGCTGCAGGGCGGGCGGGGTAAAGGCAGCGCGGGTAAAGCCAGCCGCGCCCTTCTTCGCAGGAATTGCGTCGAGGAAGATCTCCGCCGCGACGATGGATCCGGCGATGTCGAATTGCCTTGCGATCAGGGGATGCATCGTGCCGAAACGCGCCAGCACGTTCTTCGGTCCCAGCCGCAGCGTGGCCGACTGCCCCGGATGGAACGCGCCGCCTGCTTCCCCCATCACCATCAGCTTCTCGACCGGCGCACCGGCGGCGGCCAGCAGGGCCTCGACCTCGGCCTTGGCATCGAACGCGTCGAACGCCGCCGCCTTGCCGTTCTGCCAGCCGCGTGCCCGCTTCTCACCCGCCAGCACC
>JAPYSD010000103.1 GCA_029936705.1 Croceicoccus sp.
TCGTCAGGCTCATAACCTGAAGGTCGTTGGTTCAAATCCAACCCCCGCAACCACCACCATAGAACTCCTCAGTACATCAATGCTAGGCGCTGCTGCCCTCGTGGCGGCCAAGGCGCATAGGATGCGCAGGGTGGAGCTCAATGGTAGCTTCGATCGCGTCGTCCTCCCCTTAGATGGCGATTCTCGAAATTAGCGCCTGTACGACCGCAATGGCACCAAGGCTTGTGTCGGGGCACATGAGGCGGGCGGCTCGCTCGTCATTTCTCACGCATGTAGCGCGCCATCTTATGAACATTAAGGAAGAATCCTGCCCAGCCTGATAGAACTTTGATTAAGAGGCAATGGCTGGCGATCCGTCGCCAATGCGAAACGTCGAAGTAGCGGTTGGTCTCGCATGTAGGGCCATTCTACGGCCGTTAGCTGAAATGCGGATGCTGGTCTGCCAGCATATCGAACAAGCCCTGCACCGGGTCCTATCTGCCGCAGAGATGGAATGCGCAGGTTATTGTACCATCCCGCTTCTGCAAAACTGGACAAACGTGGCCCCCGATCGCTTATTAGCTTTTCGCCTCGCCGCTTTGTACGAGCACCGGCGATTGCCCCCGCGCAATGACTCGGCCCAAGGTTGCCCGCTGCACCAGAACACTGAACAGCACGGCCGCGAAGGTGGCAGCAAGCAGCAGGTCGCGGGTCTGCCCTGCTGGTAGCGATAATGCGAGCGCGATCGAGATTCCGCCGCGCAGGCCGCCCCACCATAGTATGCCGAAAGCGCCCGAGCCACCCGGTTTGCGCGAAGCGGGTAGCAGTCCGCCGAGAAGGTTCAGGGCCGCTGCCCGCGCGGCCAATGTGACCGGAATAGCCGCTAGGCCCAGCATTGCGTGCGGCACTCCTGGAACAAGTGCGATCATCTCAAGCCCGATAAGCAGGAACAGCACCGAATTGAGCAGTTCGTCGATCACCTCCCAGAACTTGATGACGTAATCACGGGTGATGTCGCTCATCGCGAAGGTCATACCGTAATTGCCGATCAGAAGTCCCGCCGCCGCCATGGCCAGCGGGCCCGAAATATGGAGCGCGCTGCACAGCGCATAGCCGCCCATCATCACCGCCAGCGAGATCGTGACCTCCAGTGCGTATTCGTCCATCGACCGCATGGCTAGAAAGCCCAGCGCGCCCACTACCAGGCCCACCAGGATTCCGCCCCCCGCCTCTTGCACGAACAGCCGCGCGCCTTCCGCCAGTGAGAAGTCCTGCCCCGTTACGGCGGCGCCCAGAAGGATGGTGAAGACCACGATGCCGACGCCGTCGTTGAACAGGCTTTCGCCCGCGACCGTTGCCTGCAGGCCTTCCTCGACCTTCTCCTCCTTCAGTACGCCCAGCACCGAAACCGGATCGGTCGGCGCAATCAACGCGCCGAAAACGAAATACCAGATCGGCGCGACCGACAGGTCCAGCAGCGATCCGACCCACCACATCGCCAAGCCTGTCAGCACGGTGGAAATGATGACCCCGACGGTGGATAACAGCAGCACCGGCAACCACCCCGCGCGCAGCCGGTCGAGGTCGACATGAAGAGCACCGGCAAACAGCAGGAAGCTGAGCATCCCGTCCAGCAGGGTATTTGTAAAATTCATCTGCTCTAGCAGCCGGGCAACCGTGTCATCCAGCGTGACGGCCGGCAGGAAGGCATTGGCGGCCAGCAATCCGATTGCCGCCAGCGCGCCCATAACAGTCAAACCGACGACGTGCGGCAAGCGAATGAAATGATGGTTGAACCATCCGAGCAGGGCGGATGCGACGACCAGTATGGCGGCCATGTCGAACGGGCTGAGCGTGCCTGCGGTTACATGCATAGTGACGAGTTAGCGGAGAATTGAGCGCTAAGATATGGCCGTAAGGTCCAACTCATCTTCTTGGACAGCCTTGAAGCAACACACTGATGATCACTAGGCCTGTGAAAGTCGGCAATTCAGCTATACTGCACACTAGCGCCCTTGAAAGGCACTATTGTCGGCTTGGGATTGTCTGAGATTCCCGCGGATGTCGTTTTTTACCAATGTGATAACCGGAAACCAGCTTCAACTTTCCGACAACAGTGTCCGATACAGCCGCCAGTCCGCAACGGTACGATCCGCGTAAGCGCGGGCGGTCTCGATCAGGGCCTGGCCGTCCTGATGGATCGCCGCAGCGATCGAAGTCTCGAAACGTACCGAGCGATTGTCGCCACGCGAATGCGCCAGCGCCAGTGCCGTGCCGCAAGCCTGCGCGTATTTTTTCAGCCGCTTGCCGACTTTCTTAGGAGCCAAGCAAATTTCTTCCGGTTCGGCGCCCACGCGTGCGTGATGGCGCGAACGCACCAGCCAGCATGCATCGTTCCAGTCCACTTCGTCGAGCAGCAAGTCCGGTTCGCGGCGGACCCGGCGCTGGATGATGACCGTCAGATGCGCCGCCCCGATCGTATTGCGCGGATCGATATCGGGAAAGGCGTGAATCGCCGCGGACGTGCGCTGCTGCTTTATCTCGACCACCTGGCACATCGGCAGTTCTGCGCTGGTCGATGCCCCCAATGGGCCGACCAATAGGTTATAGCGCGGCATGTCGAGTGACCCAGTGCCTTGCCCGAGCCGCTGGATGACATCGAGTATCTCGTCATCGACATAGGGCCGGAATGCCGCGCGCACCGCCGATTCCGTCGCAGCATCCAGCCGCTTGTAGCGCCCCGGGCGATCGCGAAACCGCAAGCCGGATCCCTCGATCGCCACGGCCTTGCCGAGCGAGCTCTTGCTTTCGAATTTCTTGCCGCCAATCGCCCGCTTGCGCGCCTTTTTATGGAAATGCCGCAGCGGGTGATGCTTGCCGAAATGGTCGAGCGTGCGCCGTCTGACCGTCGTATCGTCGGCGATCTCGAGGCAGATTTCGGCATATCGTTCAAGAAAGGCGTGCGCCGCGACCATTGCCGAATCTTCGTCAGGTGCTTCGAGGCCCTCCACGGTGTCGAACTCGTCGGTCGCATAGCGCTTTTCGAGGATGCCATGGGCAAGCTCGCAGCCCAGGAACATGCTGGTAAGAAAGCGCGTAAGGTCCCAACCCGCCATGCCGATGCAGGCTTCGTCGAAATCATCCGGCCCGAAAACGATGTGTCGCCCGTGCGAACCTTTTTCAGTGACAAACCCGAAATTCGCCATGTGACAATCGCCCAAGACCGCAGTTTGCCGTGCGGTATCGATGAACGGGAGAGGCAGGGTGACAGCGCCTTGCTCCAGATCGGTGTAGAACAGCTGCGCCGTGCCCCTCATGAAGCGATACGGGTTTTCCGCCATTCTGGCGTGTTTCGCCGAAACTTCAGACGCATCCACGCGGCTGCCATCGACACGGGCGATTTCCTCGGAAATGAGTTGGGTTCGCTCGTGATCGTCCAATTACTGCCCCAGTTCGTAAGTGGCGCCTGCTTTAGACCAACAATTAACGGGTGCAAATGATCCAATCGTATTGGTCGCGATTAAGCTTGTACCCGACTACAATCCGGAAGCTGATCCCTCAAATTTTGCGCGATCGCGGAAATCCACCTGACTATTGTGCACGTACGGGTGAGAGGCTGTTTCCTGTCAAACCGCTCGACAGATTGGCCAAAGAGCCGGAATAGTGCCAAGTGGTTTCGCCCGCTTCCGGGCATGGACACGAAGCAGGAGGCACATTCGTTGGCAGGGGAATCCAAGCTCGTCGTCTATTCCGCACTGGCGGGAAACGCAGCTATCGCGGTGATCAAGTTCGGGGCCTCCGCCTGGACAGGCAGTTCGGCGATGATGGCGGAAGCGATACATTCGGTCGTCGACACGGGGAACCAGTTGCTCTTGCTGCTCGGCATATCCCGGTCCAAGCGTAAGCCGACCGAGGAGCATCCATTCGGCTATGGGCTGCAGCTTTATTTCTGGGCTTTCGTCGTGGCCATTCTTATCTTTGGCCTGGGTGCCGGCTTCTCGGCCTATGAGGGTATCCAGAAGCTGATCCGGCCCCACCCGGTCACTAATGCCTGGGTGAATTACCTCGTGCTCGGGATCGCGATTGTTATCGAGGGAACGGTCTGGGTCTACGCCTTTCGTAAGTTTCGGGCGACCGCGGGCAGGGGGAATTTGCTGCGCGAAATCCGGCGCAGCAAGGACCCGATGGTCTTTACCGTCCTGTTCGAGGATTCGGCGGCGATGCTCGGGCTCGTTACAGCGCTGGCGGGCATCGCGCTCACCCAGTGGCTGGACATGCCGGTCTTCGACGGCATCGCCTCCCTGGTAATTGCCCTGATCCTCGCCGCGACCGCCGCTTTCCTGGCCTATGAATGCCAGAGCCTGCTCACGGGCGAGGCTGCTTCGCCGGAAGTGCGCCGCAGCATCCGCGAAATTGCGAGCGCCAAGTCGGAAGTCCGCAAGATCAACGAGATGCTGACCATGCATTTCGGGCCGCGCGAGATCCTCGTCGCGATCAGCCTGGAATTCGACGAGCAGATAGGCGCAGGGGACGTCGCGCGAACCGTCTCGGCGATCGAGGCCGAGATCAAGGAACGCCATCCCGAGGTGCGCCGCGCCTTTGTCGAAGCACAGCGCAGCAGCGATCACCGCAGTGCCCAATGGCAGGGCGACGCGACCGAGTAACGAAGGGCCCGGGCGACTGGCAAAGTCCATTCGCCCACGAAGCGCCGCGTTCATCTGCCTCCAGTCGTCGCCGCGATCGCCGCCTTGGCTGCCATGATATAGGCAGTGGTCGTCGCAACCGTGTATTCGTTCTCGAACCACAGGAACGGCCAGTCGGTCTTGAGCTCGGGGAAATCCGGCTTGACGACGATGACGCCCGGCACCATGCCCCCGGGGATGAAGCTGTAATCGGCGCGGTTGTGTCCATAGCTGATCAGTTTCGAACGGGTACCGACGGTTGAAACCAGCGACAGGTTGTTCGCCGGGTGGCGCCCCAGCATGTAGTCGAGCGCATGCAGCGTGTATTCCGGCCCGATCAGGTCAGGGAACGCCTGGTGCAGCAGGTACATGCGCGCGCCGAAGTCGGCCACTTCGTTCGAACCGGCCCATGCGCCCCGCGACACAGGCACGCCGAACGGATTGCCTGCCATGTCGCTATCCACGCGCGTCTTGTAGTCGCGCGCCAGCGCCTCGATCCGGCTGCGATAGGCCGCGTCCATATAAGGCAGCGCGCGGACCGCGGCGCCAGCTACCCGGTCGAACTCGCCCTCGATCGCGGGTGTCAGTTCGGAAAGGCGGCTGGTGTAGGCCGGGTCCCCGTCCGTGGTGATCAACAACTCCACGGTCGCGTTGACCTTCGCCAGGTCGAGGAAGCGCGCCCGGAAGCCGCCATCGTCGCGGCCGTCACTGCTATTGGCAGTGGCGTCCTGCTGCGCGGCCCATAGCGCCTTGGCGGCATCCAGCGCCTCGGCCGACATGGCAGGATCGAACTCGGCCAATGCGCGGCTTGCCGCTGCCAGCGCAGCGGAAACGGCAAGGTCGTTGGTGGGATAGCGCGTCGTGAATGCCCAGCGGTCGTCCTGCTTGGCGGAGCGGCCCCCTTCCGCGACATTCTCGCCCAGCGAGGCGTCGTAGAGCAGCCCATCGGTTTGCGACCCCGCGTCGCCCAGGTGGGTGTATTGCTGCAGGGTCGGGTCGATGATGCCCACGATCGAATGGCCGAACACCCTGTATTGCGCCAGCAATTGCAACACGCCGTGCCTGATCTGCTGAAGCGCGTCGGGCTTTCCGTCCGGCTTGCGGATTTCTACCAGCCGCGCGGCCTCATCGACGCTGGTCTCGTCCCAATCGAGGCCGAACAACTCCCGCGTCCATACCAGATCGCGGACCACTGCGGCGTTCTGCGGCGTCTGGATGTCGAAATCGCCCGCATCCTGGAAACCGCCGACGGCAAGGCCATCGATGTGCTCGCCCGGCTTGAACGGAGAATCGAGTTCGGCGCCCATGCGGTAACCATCGAAATGGGTGATGTTCGGCGGCGCCTGGCGCGCGTCGTCAAGGTGAGGCGCGCTCTGCCAGACCCGGTATTGTTCGCGCACCGCGACATGGTCCATCTGCACCGGCAGATAGGTGTCGAGTGACGGCTGCCAGATGCCGTCATAGGCATCGGCGGCGATCGGGAAGGGATTGGTGGTCTGTCCGGCATAGGAGATCGCATAGATCCCTGGCTCCCGCACGCTCGAGAAATCGAAGGCGCTGTAATCGTAGCGCAGGAACCTGCCGCGCGGCTGCACAGGTGCGGAGAAGACCGGCGTCTCGCCATCGGCCGTCAGCTTGACCAGCACCGCTTCGCCCGGCGCGTTAAAGGCGGGATCGAGTTCGATCAGGGCCACCTTGCCGCGGTCCGGTGTATAGCCGGCCTGGTTGAACGAGACCACCGGGGCGCGGGTCCAGCCGGGGATCACATTGGGCCGCACGTGCCAGACCACGGCATCCTTCTGCGCGCCCGCCTTGATCAGCGAGCGTACCACGAACCAGCCGTTCTGCGCCCGGTTGCGCGCATCATATAGCGCCAGCGGCCCGGCATCGGAGGTTATGGTGACGCGCGTCATGGGGTCTTCGGGCGACAGGGTGATCGTTTGCGCGCCTTCTGCCAGCGGCTCTGGGTTGCCCGAACCGTCGGTCGCCATCGGTCCGGAAGGATTGCGCGGAAACAGCCCGGGCCGATCCCCCATCAGATAGGTCTTGCCGAAAAAGGCGGTGGGCAGGAAATCGAGGTTGAAGCCGGCCTTGCCCACCAGTTCGGGCGGAAGCGGAGCATCCAGATCGACCGCAATGCGAAAGCCGCCGCCCTCTTCGGGACTGACGTTCACGCGGTAGGACAGGTTGGCGTCGGGATAGCTGGAGCGGACCACGAGCTCGCCTGGCTTGTCGCCCGGCCTACGTTCGCCAAAAGTCGGCACGGGCGCCCATTGTTCGGGCGTGGGATCGAGCCGCACCTCGCCATCGGTTGCGATGCGTTCGCCGTGGAGGACGATCTGGATGCCGGCGTTCTTCTCGTCGAAGAAGATCGGGCTGAACTGGTTCTGCTCCACGATCACGGTCAGGCCTTGGGTTTCGAGCGTCTCCTCGGGCGTGACCTCCAGCGTCTGGGCGTGCAGCGTGATGGCGCTGCACAGCGCAAGCGCTGCGCATGCCGTGGCAAGCAGGCTTCGGGCATTGAGCATCAACGTATCATCCTCTTCCGGTAGCGTTACCATCCATGATCGGCGACGGTATCCGCCTTATCCATTCTCCCGCAGCCCCGAAGCTTCTCTACTGCACGATCTGAGGTGGTCGCGTGGTCCGCCATCAAGGTAGCGCTATCATTTCTGTACCGTTGCTTCGCGCGAGGCAAGCATCTCCTGTTCTGCCGTCGCGTTTCGCGCGCCGATCCGCGTTCGCCGCGCCGCGCCTTGGAACCTGCCAGCGTCCACAAGGTTGGACCAAGGCAATACGAAGGAATTTGAAATGAAAGCTGCCAAGGTCGGAAACCCCGCGACGCTCGACTCGCTCAGGATCGTGGAGGTCGATGATCCCGGTGCACCGGGCGCAGGCGAAATACGGGTCCGGCTTCACGCCAGTTCGCTCAATTACCACGATTACGGCATCGTATCGGGCAACATGCCGACCGCAGACGGGCGCATCCCCATGGCCGACGGCGCGGGCGTCGTGGAAGCGGTGGGAGCGAACGTCACCGAATTTGCCGAAGGCGACCATGTCGTCTCCACCTTCTTTCCGCTCTGGATGGACGGCGCGCCGACGATCGACGATTTCTCCACCACGCCCGGTGACGGCATCGATGGTTACGCGCGCGAATATGTCGTCAAACCCGTAAGCTATTTCACCCACGCTCCGAACGGATACAGCCATGCCGAGGCTGCGACACTGACCACCGCCGGGCTGACCGCGTGGCGGGCGCTTGCCGTCGACGGCGGGGTCAAGGCCGGTGACAGCGTACTTGTGCTGGGTACGGGCGGCGTGTCGATCTTCGCCCTGCAACTGGCCAAGGCGATGGGAGCGACGGTGATCGCCACATCGTCATCCGACGAAAAGCTCGAACGGGTCCGCGCGCTGGGCGCCGATCATTGCATCAATTACGAGAACACGCCTGAATGGGGCACGGCGGTTCGCGATCTTACCGATGGGCGCGGCGTCGACCACGTGGTCGAAGTTGGCGGACCGGGCACCTTGCCGCAATCGATCGACGCGGTACGGATCGGCGGGCATATCGCGCTGATCGGCGTGCTGACCGGCGCAAGCGGCGAGGTGCCGACTGCAAAGCTGATGTCCAGGCACGTGCGGCTGCAGGGCCTGATCGTGGGCAATCGGCGCGAACAGCAGGATTTCGTCCGCGCGCTCGACGCCACCGGCATCAGGCCGGTGATCGACCGCAGTTTCGCGCTCGACCAGATTGCCGACGCCTTCCGTCACGAGGAATCCGGCTCGCATCTCGGCAAGATCGTGCTGGAATGGTAGCGGGCGCGCCCTTGTGATGAGCGAAACGATCGAGCAATTGCGCCGCCAGATGGAAGCCGCCGCGGCAGCGGAGGACTTCGAGGAAGCGGGCCGCCTGCGCGACCGCATCAGCATCCTGCGCGGCCAGGGCGCCGATGCCAATCCGGACGTCGACACGGATGGCCTGGTCCGCCAGCAAGCGGGCAAGATGGGTCTGGGCAGCAGCCGCCAGCAGGTCACGCCTCCTACCGGATGGAAGCCCCCCAAAAAGCCCGACCCCATGACGCGGGGACGCGGCAGGAACCAGCGGTGAAGAACGCCATGAATACGGACTCACAGCCCCGCTCGATCCGCGATGTCCATGCTGCCGCGCGGGATGATATCGCCGACCTCGTCACCCGCCGCCCGGTACCGGCACCCGATCTGCCGCAGATCGACCCGTTCCTGTTCCTGAACCACCACGGGCCGCAGGTTTACGCCCCGAACAATGGCGGCCTGCCGTTCGGCCCGCACCCGCATCGCGGCTTCGAAACGGTCACCTTCATCCTCGAAGGCAGCCTCGCCCACCACGATACCGGCGGCCATGAGAGCGTGATCGAAGCG
>JAPYSD010000663.1 GCA_029936705.1 Croceicoccus sp.
CGTCGCCAGCAGCACGCCCTTCGCAAACGCGAAGTCCCACAGGGTCGGATCGGTCTCGAGCGCAGCGACCACGAAATGTTCGCCCGGCACGAACATCACGACGTAATCGGGTGCTTCCTCGAACTGGCTCTGATACGCCTTCGCGCCCAGCTGCTGGACGTGCGTGCGCATCGACGCCGCGTGCTGCGCCAGCGCGGTTTCGCGCGCTTCGTCCGTCTCCGCCTCGAACGCCGCCTGATAGGCGTTGAGCGACACCTTGGCGTCGATCACAAGCATCTTCTGGCCCGGGATCCGCACGATCGCGTCGGGGCGCAGCCGCCCGTCCTCGGTATCGATCGAATGCTCGAGGTGGAAATCGGTGTGCTCGGCCAGACCGCAATGTTCCAGCACGTTCTTCAGCTGCTGCTCACCCCAGCGGCCCCGCGCCTTGGGCGCATTGCGCAGCGAGTTGCCCAGCCGCGCAGCCTCGCGCCGCACGTCTTCCTGCCCCTTGCGCATCCCCTCGATCAGGCCGGAAAGCTGGCCGAACGCATCGACGCGCTTCGCCTCGAGCTCCTCCACCTGCTTGCGATAGGTGTCGAGCCGTTCGCCCACGGGCGACAGCAAAGAGCGGATCTTCTCCGCATTGGCCCGCTCGCTCGCCTCGAACCGCTCGTTCGCGCGTTCGAGGAAGCGGGCCTGCGCGCCTTCCAGCGCCTTGTTGCCCAGCGCCTCGAACTCCTTGCCCAGCGCCTCGCGCGCCTCGACCAGCATCTTCTCGCGCTCCGCCAGGTTGTGGCGGTCGCGCTCGGCCTCCGCGATCCTGATGCGCAGCCCGTCGGTTTCCTGCCGCAGCGCCTTGATCTCGCCGTCGAGCATCGCGGCGCGCTCCGCCCGCTCGCTCATGGTCGCCAGCTCGGCGATGGCGCTGCGGAACTTGTCGTCCAGCGCCTTCGCCTCTGCATCGCGTTCCGCGTGGCGGGTGCGCCATTCGGCGACGGGCCGCGATCCGAAGAACCATCCCAGCGCGGCACCCACGGCCAGCGCGACGATTACGAGAACAAGGGCAAGCATATCCATGCCGGGAACATAGGCGGAACGGCAGCGCCCGCGCAACGACGGTTCGATCCGTTTCGGAACCTATCCCCCGCTTTGCCGCTGATGAGGGAAGGAGAATACGCATGTCGATCGAAAAGATGATTTCCGAACACCCCGCCGTGGGCAGCGACTACAACGAGAAGCTGGGCCTGGCGGTCAAGCACGCGATGTATTGCGCCGCGATCTGCAACAGCTGCGCCGATGCGTGCAGCGCCGAGGACATGGACATGACCCGCTGCATCCGCCTGTGCAGCGATTGCAGCGACATCTGCGAGGCGACCTACCGCGTGGCCAGCCGCCGCACGGACGAGAACCGCTCGGTCATTCGCGCGATGCTGGCGCTGTGCGTCAAGGCCTGCGAGACCTGCGCCGAGGAATGCGAGAAGCACGACAACGACCACTGCCGCCGCTGCGCCCGCATGTGCCGCGAATGCGCCCGCGACTGCAAGGCCGCCATGGAAGACCTGCACGAAGAGGCAGTCAATTAAGAGAAACTGACGTCAATCATCGCCGGCTCGGGGCGCGAAGCGACACCCGCAAGCGCGAACGCGCGCCCAAGCCGATGCGAGGAAGGCAAGGGGCGCGGATGCGCGCCGCCCGCCGTTTGAGGGACTAAAGGCGAATCACGCCGCCGCGCGCAGCTTCTGC
>JAPYSD010000664.1 GCA_029936705.1 Croceicoccus sp.
ACTAGGCGGGGGCGCGGTGCTGCGCTTCATTCCCATTGCGGCGCTGCTGCTGGCGTCGGGCGCCCGCGCGCAGGACGCGGCGAACCCCGTCTCCGCCGAGCGCGCGGCGGTCGATGCCTCGGCCCCGAGCGACATCGCGGTCACCATCTACCGGGACGAGGACCGCAGGGACGCGCCGATCGATCCTGACTGGGCGGGCGGCTTCGCGATGATTTCCGAAGTGCGGCAGGTCACCCTGCCCCCTGGCCGGTCGCGCATCCGCTTTACGGGCGTCGCCGAAAGCATGGTCGCGGTCAGCGCCATCGTTACCGGCCTGCCCGGCGGCACGATCGAGAAGAACCGCAATGCCGACCTGCTGTCGCCTGCCGCGCTGGTCGACGGGACATTGGGCAACCGCGTCACCATCACCCGCACCAATCCCGCAACCGGCAGGCAGGAAAGCGAGACCGCGATCGTGCGCACCCGCGCCGATGGCGGGCTGGTTTTGCAAACGCGCGAGGGGTTCGAGGCGGTGCGCTGTTCCGGCCTTCCCGAGAAATTGAGCTTCGACCGCGTGCCCGAGGGGCTCTCCCCGCAGCCGGTGTTCACCATCGACACCTTCAGCGCCGAGGGCGGGACCCACACGGTGACGCTGACCTACCTGGCGACGGGCTTCGACTGGCAGGCGAACTATGTCGCCAGCTTTGCCGAGGCGAGCCGCGCGAGGAAGCGCACGCTGGAGTTGATGGCCTGGCTGACGGTGGCCAACGGCAACGGGCAGAGCTTTCCGGATGCGGAGCTGATGACCGTCGCGGGGCGGATCAACGTCACCAGCGATTACGAGGCGCTGGCCGATCCGCCGCGCGCGCGTCCGCTGCGCCTTACCTGTTTCCCGCGCGGCAGCACGTCGCGCGGGGGCGTGCCGCCGCCGCCTCCTCCGCCCCCGCCGCCGCCTGCGCCCGCGGCCGCGATGATGGAGGACCAGATCGTCGTAACGGGAATGCGCGTCGCGAAGGTACAGACGGAAGCGGCCATGGCGGTCGAGGCGGGCGAGGAAGCGCTGGGCGATCTCAGGCTCTACCGCGTGCCGGTGCCGGTCACCGTCGCGGCCAATTCGCAGAAACAGGTGCGGTTCCTCAGCCTGGATGCGGTGCGGGGCGAGCTGGTGCATGTCGGGCTTTGCACCGAAGCGCTGGAACCCGCGCAGGCGGATATCGAACTGCGCAGCCGCAATACCGAGCGCAATGGCCTGGGCCGCTCGCTGCCGCAGGGCGCGATCGCAGTGTTCGAACCGAGCGCCCATGGCCCGCTGCTGGTCGCGCAGGACAGCATGCGCGAGCGGGCGGTGGGCGAGGATGTCGAGGTGATGCTGGCGCGCGGACGCGGCGCGATCTACGCGTGCCGTCCGGCAGGCCTGCGCGGTGAGGGGGATCGCGCCGCCGCGATGCAGGGCTTCGAACGCGCGATGGCCGAAGGGCGCTGGGCCGCGATGGAGGCGGAGATCGTCAATCCGGACAGCGAGCCGGTCCGCTTCGAACTCGTGCTTGGCAGCGCCAGCGAGATCGCGATCCGCCGATCGTCGACAAAGCCCGTCATCCATCGCGGCGAGCAGGTACTGCGCATCGACGTTCCGGCGGGGGCCACGCGTCGGCTGACATGGCAGATGCGCAATCCGAACGCGGCGCCGCCCGGTTAACCCATCCGGTTATTTTATTTTCCTACTTATCGCTGTTTCGGCACGTGCCT
>JAPYSD010000665.1 GCA_029936705.1 Croceicoccus sp.
GTTGTGTTCGGCTCCAGTCTGGAGTTGCAGGGGCAGATGATCGCGGCCCTCGACGCATTGGGGTCGATCCCGGTTCCGGAATGGATCGGGATGGAACTCGACCCTGCGGTGCTGGAAATGCCCTTTATCGTCATGGGAAGGGTGGACGGCCACGCAGCAACCCAGAATCCCAACTATAACAAGGCGGGCTGGCTCTGCGAGATGTCGCCCGACCAGCGCGCCGCGACATGGCGCAATGCGGTCGAAGCCTATGCCGGAATGGCAGCGATCGACTGGCAGGAAGATGGCTTCGGCTTCATGGCCCGTCCCGATTGGGGTGCGCCGGGGCTGGACCAGTATCTCGGCTATATCGAGGCGTGGTACACCGCGTGCCGCAAGAATCGCGATATGCCCTATGTCGATGCCGCCATCGACTATATCCGCAAGCATCAGCCGACGGATACGCCCGTGAACGTGCTGTGGGGTGACAGCACGCCATCGAACGTGATGTTTGCGCAGGACGGCCGCGTCAACGCCTTGATCGACTGGGAGCTTGCAGCGCTTGGGCCCGCGGAGCTGGACCTTGCGTGGTGGCTGTATTTCGACGATCTGTTCAGCCGCCGCTTTGGTGTCGAACGGCTGGAAGGGCTTCCCACGCGGGATGAAACCGTGGCGATCTGGGAAGCGGCCACCGGACGCAAGGCGCTCCATTTAAAATATTACGATGTCGTGGTGGCCCTGCGCATGGCGCTGGTCGTGGTGGGGGCGTTCGACAGGCAGGTCGCGATGGACAATATCCCGTCAACGAACAAATCGTTGAATGCGAACTTCATGACACTGTATCTCGCAGAGCGCCTGGGGATGGACCTGCCGGAACTTGGACCGGATTTCTATGCCTTCATGAGCAATATGACCCCCGTCGACCAGAAACAGGAAACCTAGCGGCGCGGCGAAGGTCGTGTACGATCCGGGAGAGGTCAAGATCCGCGCAAGCTGAAAACCCGAACGGGATCGATGAAGTATTGCCGGTGTCTTCTGGGGAGAGAATGATGGCGAAAACGCCGCGCGAGATCGTAGACGAGGGCAGGCTGAGCGGCTGGCAGATCGCCGCGCTGGGCATGACGATATTGCTGAACGCGCTCGACGGCTTCGATGTCATGTCGATCAGCTTTGCGGCGCCGGGTATTGCTGAGGAGTGGCAGGTTCCGCAGGATGTGCTGGGTTGGGTTCTGTCGATGGAACTTATCGGCATGGCGGTGGGATCGATCCTGCTTGGCGGCATGGCCGACAGATTCGGACGGCGTCCCACGATATTAGGCTGTCTGACGGTGATGGGGGCGGGCATGCTTCTGGTCCCCACCGCAACGGGCGTCGCGCGATTGTCGCTGTGGCGCCTGCTGACCGGTCTGGGCATCGGCGGCATGCTGGCTGCCCTGAATGCCACGGTCGCCGAATTTTCCAACGCTCGCTATCGCAGCCTTGTCCTGCCGCTGATGGTGACAGGCTATCCGCTGGGTGCATTCCTTGGCGGGATGATGGCGGCAAATGTTCTTGATGCCAGTGACTGGCGCGGCGTTTTCTATCTGGGGGCAGGGCTGACCATCGCGGCCATACCGCTGACTTTCTTCCTGATCCCGGAAACACCCGACTGGCTGGTCGATTGCCGCCCCGTCAATGCCCTGCAACGGATCAACGCGACCTTTCGGCGCTTTCGCCTGCCCGAAGCGATCGAACTGCCCGAA
>JAPYSD010000666.1 GCA_029936705.1 Croceicoccus sp.
ATATCGACCAGCAGCGGCGGGATCTCCTCCTTGTCGAGGTTGAGGTCGCGCAGCGGCTGGAGCGGTATCTCCTCCACCTTTACGCCGTCTTCCCGGACCTGCTGTGCCTGCACGGCGGGGGACGCGGCGGCGGCCAGTGCCGCCGCGCCAAGCGCGCCTATCCGAGTAGCGCGGAAAATGTATCGCATTGATCCTCGTCGCCGGTGCTGAGACCGCGTTGCAGCCATTCCATGCGCTGGGCGCTGGTGCCGTGGGTGAAATTGTCGGGGCTGACCCGGCCCTGCGTCAGCTGGTCGTCGCCGATGGAGGATGCCGCGGTCATGCCTTCCTCAATGTCGCCGGGTTCCATAAGGTTCCGGTTCTTCGCCGCCCAGACGCCCGCGTAGCAATCGGCCTGCAGTTCCATCGCGACCTGGATGCGATTGGCCGCGCCGGGGTTCTGCTGCTGCAGCTGGCGTACCTGCGATGCCTGGCCGGTCAGGTTCTGGACGTGGTGGCCGTATTCGTGCGCCATCACATAGGCGCGCGCGAAATCGCCGCCCGCGCCCAGCTGCCGGTCGAGCTGGTCGTAGAAGCTGGTGTCGATATAGATGCCCTGGTCGGTCGGGCAGTAGAACGGCCCCATCGCGCTTTGTGCCGCGCCGCAGCCCGAACGGCCGCGCCCGTCATAGAAATTGAGCGTGGGCCGGTCGAACGCGATGCCCGCCTGCTGGAACAGGGGCTGCCACGTCGCGTCGAGCGAGGAGAGCGCGGCGCAGCTTTCGCGGCTGTATTCATTGACGCTGCAGCTTTCCTCGAGCGTCTGGCCGCCGGTCTGCACCGGTGCGTTGGACTGCACCTGATCGGTCATGCCCAAGGTCGCCATCGGGTCGAGGCCGAAGATGAAATAGCCCGCGATCGCCAGCACCACCGCGCCGATCCCCACCTTGCCGCCGCCACCGAAACCGCCGCCACCGCCGCCGGTGCCGCGCTGGTCGCGAACCCGGATATTGCGGGAAATGTCATTGAGCCGCATCGTTACCCCCGTAGATATGGGCCGTGAGAATATGAAACCCGATTCGGATTTTCGGGTTATGTATTCGGACCTGAAGACCAGCGTTATACCAACGCCCTGACACATCAAAACCTGTATGGAGACCCAAATGTTCCTTTCCGGCAAGACCGCGCTCGTGACCGGTTCCACTTCGGGCATCGGGCTCGCCTATGCCAGGGCGCTGGCGGCAGAGGGCGCGAACCTGGTCATCAACGGGTTCGGCGACGAGGCCGAGATCGAGAAGGAGCGCGCCGCGCTGGAAGAAGCGAGCGGGGCGAGGGCGATCTATGCGGCAGGCGACCTGACCACGACCGAGGGGTGCGAGAGCCTGATGCAGGCGGCGCTGGACGCGTTCGGCGCGGTCGATATCCTGATCTGCAATGCGGGCATGCAATATGTCGCGCCGGTCGACGAATTCCCGGTCGAGAAATGGGACCAGATCATCGCGCTCAACCTGTCGAGCGCGTTTCATTGTTCGCGCCTTGCCATTCCCGGCATGAAGGAAAAGGGCTGGGGCCGCATCATCTTTACCGCCAGCGCCCATTCGCTGACCGCTTCGCCGTTCAAGGCGGCCTATGTGTCGGCCAAGCACGCGCTGGCGGGGCTTGCCAAGACCATCGCGCTGGAACTGGCAGAGCAGGACGTGACCGCGAACTGCATCAGCCCGGGCTACGTCTGGAC
>JAPYSD010000104.1 GCA_029936705.1 Croceicoccus sp.
CGCCAACACCGTGTCGGGCGGGCAGGCGAAGGAGATCTACGAGATCGTCCTGAAGACCGGGCGCGAGCCGGACGAGATCGCCGAGACCGAGGGGCTGAAGCAGAACAGCGACACCGGCGCGATCGAGGCGGTGATCGACGAGGTGCTGGCCGCGAACGAGGACAAGGTCGCCGAATATCGCGGCGGCAAGGACAAGCTGTTCGGCTTTTTCGTCGGCCAGACGATGAAAGCCATGAAGGGCAAGGGCAATCCCGCCGTGGTGAACGAGGTGCTGAAGGCCAAGCTGGGCTGATCGCGCCCTTCGGCCCACTTACAGGAACACGGGGCGCAAGAAAAAGGGGCGCCGGTCAGATCCGACCGGCGCCCCTTTTCGCATGGGCCGAACGCGGGGGGATTACTCCCCCTTGTCGCCCACGGTCGCGGTTTCGATGGGCAGGCCCAGCTGTTCAAGCTGCGGGCGCACCGTCGCGGCATCGCCGACCACGACCCAGACCAGCCCGTCGTCGAGGTTCTGCTGGCGCGCCACCTGGTCGAGCATGGCGGGGGTCAGCGCCTCGTACTTGGCGGGCAGCAGTTCGTAATAGTCGTCCGGACGGTCCAGCTCGACGATGTTGACCAGCCCGCTCAGCACGCCGCTGCTCGTCTCGAACGTGCCGGGCAGGCCGCGCACCTCGCCATTGACGGTGCGGACCAGCTCGTCCTCGGTCACGCCCTTGGCGGTGAGGAAGCTGTCCATCTGTTCGCGCAAAGCGGCGATGGAATCGCCGGTGCGGTCGGCCTGGACCGGCGCATAGACGGCGAAAGCCACCTGCTCTTCGGGCGACATCAGCAGGCTGCGCACGCCATAGGACCAGCCCTTGGTCTCACGCAGGTCGGAGTTCAGGCGCGACAGGAAGCTGCCGCCCAGAACGCTGTTCGCGGCATCCAGCGCGACCAGATCGTCGGTGCCCTTCTTGTCGATCACCTTGCCTGCGAAGATCATCGACTGCGGCGATGCGGGCCGGTCGACCAGGATCACGCGCGGCTGCGGCGCGGGCAGGGCCACGTCGAAGTTCTTCTCGGGCCCGGCGCCGGACGGACGCGCCCAGTTGCCGAACGCCTGGTTGGCAAGCGCGGTGACCTGTTCCAGCGAGACGTCGCCCACGACATAGAGGCTGGCCCGGTCGGGACGCAGCCAGGTCGAGTAGAAGTCGCGCAGGTCCTGCACCGTCAGGTCGGCGACGACGCTGGCCTCGCCCAGTCCGCTGGGCGGAACGCCATAGGGGTGGGCCGGGCCGTAGATCGCGGGCATCAGCACCTTTTGCGCGACCGCCAGCGGCTGCGTGTTCTCGGCATTGATGCGGTTGAGCTGCTGGGCGCGCACACGCTCGAGCTCGCTGGCGTCGAAGGCCGGGTTGCGCACGTAATCGGCCAGCAGCGCGAAGCTCTGCCCCAGGTTGGGTTCGAGCGCCGAGAGGGTGAAGATCGTGTCGTCGCGGTTCGCACTGCCGCTGATCGAGGCGCCGAGGCGTTCCTGCGCGATCGCCAGTTCGGTGGCGTCGAGCGAGGTGGTGCCCGCGTCCATCGCCTGCAGCATCAGCGACTGGGTGCCCAGCGCGTCCTTGGGATCGGCGGCATTGCCCGCGTCGAAGCGCAGCTGCGCGGTGACCACCGGCACGCCTTCGCGCTGGGCGAGATAGATCTCCATCCCGTTGTTCAGCACGGCGCGCTGGATGGCGGGGAAGTCGAGCGGCTGCAGATCGCCCATCTGCGGCAGCGACGAGCGGTCAGGATCGGCCTGCGGCGCGGCGACCACGGGGCCGGTCATGCTGCCGGGCTGCATGAAATATTCGGGCGCGCGCATCGGCGGGACGCTGGCGGTGACGAAGCCGCCACGATTCTCGCCGCCTTCCTTGCGCGTGCCGGGCATCACGGTCAGCTTGAAGACCGGGCGGTCCAGCCAGCGGATCGCCGCGTCCTGCACTTCCTCGGGCGTGACCGAGGCGATGCGGGCGAGGCGCTTCTTGTAGAATTCCGGATCGTCCGAATAGAGCAGGCCCTGCGCCAGCGTCGGCGCCTTGCCCTGGAAGCCGCCCAGCGTGTCGAGGCCGCGGATCTCGGCCGCGGCATATTCGGTCGCGGCGCGCTGCAGTTCGTCCTGCGTCGGGCCGTTGGCGATCAGGTCGGCGATCTGCGCATCGAGCGCGGCTTCGAGGTCGGCGAGTTCCATGCCGGGCTTGAGGTCGGCATACACCTCGAACTGTCCGCCCTGCGCGAAGGTGCTGGCCTGCGCCACTGCCGAGACGGCAAGCTGCTTGCCGCGCACCAGCTGGTTGTCGAGCCGCGAGGAGGCGAGGCCGCCCAGCACGCGCGCCGCCATTTCCAGCGGGACGGTGTCCTTGTCGTTCAGGCCGGGAATGGCCCAGATGCGGTAGACGCGCGGGGTGGAAACCTGGTCGTAGATGACCTTCGATACGGGCGCGTCCAGCGTGGGGACGGGCGCGTCGACAGGCTCGACCGCGGGGCCGGCGGGGATCGCGCCGAACCAGCGGTTCACCTTTTGCTTGGCGGTTTCGACGTCGATGTCGCCCGCCAGCACCAGCACGGCATTGTTGGGGCCGTAATGGCCGGTGAACCAGCTCTTCACGTCGTCGAGCGTCGCGCCCGACAGATCGTCCATCGAGCCGATGGTCGAGTGGTGATAGGGATGGCCCGAGGGATAGAGCGTTTCCAGCTCCTCGTACTCGACCATGCCGAAGGGCTGGTTGTCGCCCTGCCGCTTCTCGTTCTGGACGACGCCGATCTGGTTATCGAGGTTTTCCTGCGTGACCGCGTTCAGCAGGTGGCCCATGCGGTCGGATTCGAGGAACAGCGCGGTATCGAGCGCGCCGGTCGGCACGGTTTCGAAATAGTTGGTGCGGTCGAACCAGGTCGTTCCGTTGAAATCGGTCGCCCCGACCTGCTGCAGCGGTTCGAAGAAATCGCCGGGGGCGTTTTCCGAGCCGTTGAACATCAGGTGCTCGAACAGATGGGCAAAGCCGGTCTTGCCGCGCGGCTCGTTCTTGGAGCCGACGCCGTACCAGACCGACACCGCCACCACCGGGGTCTTGCGGTCTTCGTGGACCAGCACGGTCAGGCCGTTCGCCAGCTTGAACATGTCATAGGGAATGTCGACGCCCGCGATCAGTTCGGAAAGCGGGGCGGGTTCGGCCTGCACGGCGGCAGCGGGTTTGGCCTGGTTGGCAAAAGCGATATTGGCGGGGGCGGCCGTGATCGAAAGGGCCGAGGCTGCAATCAGCAGCCTTGTATTGAGGCGCATGGTATCTCCAGTCCGTTATGGCGCGCGCCTGGCATTCCCGTCGTCCGGTGGAAATGTGCTCACCCGCGCAGATGGTTGCCATTGTTATCAAAAGCGGCAGAGGTTTCCAGCCAATTGCCGACATTCGTCGATTGGAATCGCATTTTCGTCGAACCGGGCCAGTCGCGGCGGACTTGAATTTGCCGCGCGCTGCCCGAAATCCTGCAGGACGCCCGATCATGCGATATAAAAACGGGCGCGAAAGACTTGTGTTGCAAAATGGCAACACTATCTTGTGGTGGATCGAAGGTGCCGCTGTTGGGCCTTCGGCGGCAATTGGCCTTGTCAGGCAATAAGGGGGCAGCAAATCCCATGAATCTCGAAAAATTCACCGATCGCGCCAAGGGCTTCCTGCAAGCCGCGCAAACCGTGGCGATCCGCATGAACCACCAGCGGATCAGCCCCACCCATATCCTCAAGGCCCTGCTGGAAGACGGCGAGGGCATGGCATCGGGCCTGATCCAGCGCGCGGGCGGCAATCCCGGTTTTGCGCAGGCAGAGGTCGACGTGGCGCTGGGCAAGATCCCGGCGGTATCGGGCGGCGGGGCGCAGCAGACGCCCGGCCTCGACAACGATGCGGTGCGCGTGCTCGACCAGGCCGAGCAGCTGGCGACCAAGTCGGGCGACAGCTATGTCACGGTCGAAAGGCTGCTGCTGGCGCTGACCTTGGCGACGACGACCCCGGCGGGGCAGGCGTTGAAGGCCGCGAACCTCACGCCGCAGGCACTGGAGGCCGCGATCACCGAGCTGCGCGGCGGGCGCAAGGCCGATACCGCCAGCGCCGAGGAAAGCTATGACGCGCTGGAAAAATACGCCCGCGACCTGACCGAGGCTGCGCGCGAGGGCAAGCTGGACCCGGTGATCGGGCGCGACGAGGAAATCCGCCGCACGGTGCAGATCCTGGCTCGCCGCACCAAGAACAACCCCGCGCTGATCGGCGAGCCCGGCGTCGGCAAGACCGCCATCGCCGAGGGGCTGGCGCTGCGCATCGCCAATGGCGACGTGCCGGATTCGCTGAAGGACCGGCGCCTGATGGCGCTCGACATGGGCAGCCTGATCGCGGGCGCGAAATACCGCGGCGAGTTCGAGGAACGGCTGAAGTCCGTGCTGGACGAGGTGAAGGGCGCCGAGGGCGAGATCATCCTGTTCATCGACGAGATGCACACGCTGATCGGCGCGGGCAAGTCCGAGGGCGCGATGGACGCAGGCAACCTGCTGAAGCCAGCGCTGGCCCGCGGCGAGCTGCACTGCATCGGCGCGACCACGCTGGACGAGTACCAGAAATATGTCGAGAAGGACCCCGCGCTGCAGCGGCGGTTCCAGCCCGTCTTCGTCGGCGAACCGACGGTCGAGGACACGATCTCGATCCTGCGCGGGCTGAAGGAGAAGTACGAGCTGCACCACGGCGTGCGCATCACCGATGGCGCGATCGTGGCGGCGGCGACCTTGTCGAACCGCTATATCTCCGACCGATTCCTGCCCGACAAGGCGATCGACCTGATGGACGAGGCGGCATCGCGCATCCGCATGGAGGTGGAGTCCAAGCCCGAGGAGATCGAGAACCTCGACCGCCGGATCATCCAGCTGAAGATCGAGGAATCGGCGCTGTCGAAGGAATCCGATTCCGCATCGCAGGACCGGCTGGCCGCGTTGCGAGAGGAGCTGGCGAACCTAGAACAGCAATCGAGCGAGCTAACCACGCGCTGGCAGAACGAGCGCGACAAGATCGCCGCCGAGGGCAAGGTCAAGGAAGAGCTGGACCAGGCGCGGATCGAGCTGGAGCAGGCGCAGCGCGCGGGCGACCTCGCCAAGGCGGGCGAGCTGTCATACGGCAAGATCCCGGCGCTGGAGAAGCAGCTGGCCGAGGCGTCCGCCCAGTCCGAGAACGCGCTGCTGCGCGAGGAAGTGACCGAGGATGACATCGCCGGCGTCGTCAGCCGCTGGACCGGCGTGCCCGTCGACCGGATGATGGAAGGCGAGCGCGAGAAGCTGCTCAAGATGGAAGAGGTGATCGGCACCCGCGTCATCGGTCAGGAGCAGGCGGTGCAGGCGGTGTCCAAGGCGGTGCGCCGCGCGCGCGCCGGATTGCAGGACCCGAACCGGCCGCTGGGCAGCTTCCTGTTCCTGGGCCCCACGGGCGTCGGCAAGACCGAGCTGACCAAGGCGCTGGCCGAGTTCCTGTTCGACGACGACAGCGCGATGGTGCGCATCGACATGAGCGAGTTCATGGAGAAGCACGCGGTTGCCCGGCTGATCGGCGCGCCTCCGGGCTATGTCGGTTACGAGGAAGGCGGCGTGCTGACCGAAGCGGTCCGCCGGCGCCCCTATCAGGTGGTGCTGTTCGACGAAGTCGAGAAGGCGCACAGCGACGTGTTCAACGTGCTGCTGCAGGTGCTCGACGACGGGCGGCTGACCGACGGGCAGGGCCGCGTGGTCGATTTCAGCAACACGCTGATCATCCTGACCTCGAACCTCGGCAGCCAGTATCTCGCCAATATGGACGACGGCCAGAAGGTCGAGGATGTCGAACCGCAGGTGATGGACGTGGTGCGCGGGCATTTCCGCCCCGAGTTCCTCAACCGGCTGGACGAGATCATCCTGTTCCACCGCCTTGCCGCCGAGCACATGGCCCCGATCGTCGAGATCCAGGTGAAGCGCGTGCAGAAGCTGCTGAAGGACCGCAAGATCGTGCTGGACCTGACCGATGCGGCCAAGCGCTGGCTGGGGCGGGTCGGCTACGATCCCGTCTATGGCGCGCGTCCGCTGAAGCGCGCGGTACAGCGTTACCTGCAGGATCCGCTGGCCGACATGCTGCTGGGCGGGCAGATCCCCGACGGATCGACGGTAAACATCGACGAGGGCGACGGAGCGCTGAACATCGCCGTCGCCTGACCCTTTCGCGGGGTCAGCCAATAAAAAAGGGCCCCGGTTTGCGCCGGGGCCCTTTTCGTATTCAGGTTTGGCGATCGATCAGAAATTGACCGATGCGGCGACCTTGAAATAGCGCCCCATGATGCCGTCGAAATAGGTGACGACACCGCCGCCCGCGGGCGAGGGGAAGGGCGCGTTCACGTCGAACACGTTCTCCATGATGAAGCGCATGGTGAGCCGATCGGTGGCCTGCAGCGAAATGCCTGCGTCGACCATGATGAACTCGTCACGGGTCGGGTATTCATACGCATTGGCCGGTGCGTCGGGGTCGACCTGGGCCTTGCCGACGTACTGCAGCTGCGTGAAGGCACCGAACGTGTCGTTCGTATAGGTGATCGACGCCGTGCCCTGGTGCTTCGAATAGCCGATCGAGGAGCGCAGCGTGGTAAGGTCGCCCGTACCGACCTGCTGTTCCAGCTTGTCGATGTACTGGTACGAACCGCGCAGCAGCATGGTGCTGCTCTCACCCAGGAACGGCGTGTCGAAACGCCAGTTCAGGTCGGCGATCAGGCCCTGGTAGTCATACGAAGCGGCGTTGAGATAGCCGGTCCGGATGAAGTCGACCTGCCCGTCGGCATTACGATCGATCTGGTCGCAAGCCGCGTTGGGGAACGAGGTGCCGTCATAGCAGGCCTCGAGCGTCTGTTCGGCATCGACGCTGACGATCGCGTCCTCGAGCGCAATATCGACCCAGTCGACCGACAGGGCGAAGCCCGGCAGGAAGGTCGGGTTGAGCACCGCGCCGATGGTCCAGCTATCGGCCTTTTCGTTCTGCAGGTTGGTGTTGCCCGACAGCGAACCGCGCGTCGTGAAGTCCACGATGTTCGATTCGAAGTCCGCGGGCAGACCGGCTGCGGCGCAATTGGCCTGGCGGTTTGCCGGATCGGGTCCGTTTTCGAGGAAGCGGGCGTCGCACGGATCGTCCGCCGTGGTGAAGATCGCGCTGGTCGGGTTGAACAGCTCGGTGATCGCGGGCGAACGGATCGAGCGGGTGAAGTTGCCGCGGATCGTGACGTCCGGAACCGGCTGCCAGCGGCCGCCTGCCGTCCAGGTGATGTTCCCGCCCGCAAGCGAGTTGTCGACATAGCGGATGGCGCCCTTGGCCTCGAGCAGGTTGATGAACGGGATGTCCATGCCGGGCGAGACGACCGGGATCAGCAATTCGCCGAACACTTCGTCGGTGTTGTACTGGCCCGAGACGCGGTCGATCGGAATCGAGCGGCCGTACTGCGTGCGATCGCCGTTCGGATCGTTGGGGTCGACGGCACCGTAGAAGAACGCGCCTGGATCGAAATCGGCCGATTCGTCGCGGTGTTCGTAACCGATGGCGAAGGCCACGCCGCCGCCCCAGATGTCGAACAGCGAACCGCTGAGCGACGCCAGGATATCCCACTGCTCGTTCAGGGCGGTGGGGTTGGCGATGGTGGTGATGTAGTCCGACACCGCTTGGCTGTTCTGGTTGCCGAACGGGTTGAAGGGCATGCAGGTCGAGCTAACCGTCTGGATCGGCGAAGCCGCCGCATCCGCGGGGCAGCCGGCCAGCGCGTTCTCGAAGTTTTGCTGGACGAGCTCGCGGCTCTTGCCCTTGGTCTTCGACCGGCCATAGAGGCCGCTGACTTCCCAGCTCAGGTCGCGGCCGGCGAGGGTGAAATCACCCTCGAAGCCGCCGGCGCCGCGATACACCTCGACCGTGGTCGAGCCGAGGCCCGAGATCAGGTCGGTGTTGGCACGGCCCAGGTAGAAGAAGTCCTGACCGTCGGGAAGCTGCGACTGGATGGTCGCGCGCGCTTCGTCCGACAGGAACGGGTTGTCGATCGGGATGATGAGGTTGCCGTCGGGATCGCCGGCGTCACCGAACAGCCAGGTGTTGTAGACCGGCTGCGCGCGAAGCTCGGTACCCTTGGAGTTCGCGTACTGGAATTCGGCGAAGGCCCGGACATTGTCGGTCAGCTCGTAGTTCGCGGCGATATTGCCGAGATAGCGCTCGACCGGCGAGAGCAGGTTGGACAGCGGGACCAGGCTGAAGCCGTTGCCGCCTTCCGAGTTCACCGCGCCGTGGCGGATGCCGAAATCGAGCGGGACGAGATTGCCGTCGCGGTCGAAGACGAGCGTGTTGCCGGCATCGTCCAGGATGCTGAAGTTCTGACCGGGCGCGCCCAGCGGGCCAAGGTCGCCCGGCAGGATGTCGATCGTGGTCGGAGCACCGAACTGGCTGAGCGTCGGGATGCGGCGATCCTCGATCAGCTCGTTGTTGAACGGGAAGTCCGGATCGTTCGGCGTCGCATAGAACAGGCCGCGCGCGGTCCGCTCGCGGTCCGAATAGAGCAGACCCTCGGTCTTGTTGTATTCGAAGGCGGCGATGACGTTGCCGCGGCCGTCCGCGAAATCGGTGCCCGCCAGTGCGTTCAGGCGGTATTCCGGTGCGTCACCCTCTTCGGCGATGCCGTATTGCGCATCTAGGCGCACGCCGTCGTAGCTGTCCTTGAGGATGATGTTGACGGTGCCGGCGATGGCGTCGGAGCCGTAGATCGGGGCGCCGCCGACGGCGATCGTCTCGATCCGGTCGACCATCAGGGTCGGAATGGTGTTGAGGTCGACCTGCGAACCCGCGGCCACCGGCCCGAAGATCGAGGCGGTGTTCGAGCTGACGTAGCGGCGGCTGTTGACCAGCGTCAGCGTACGCTGCGAGCCGAGGCCGAAGAAGTTGATGAAGGTCTGGCCCGAACCG
>JAPYSD010000105.1 GCA_029936705.1 Croceicoccus sp.
CGGCGGTTCGGCCCGTTCGGCCCCGACGGCGTGCCGCCCGGCGACCGGGCGCTGCGCGAAAAGCAGATCGCCGCGATGATCCGGGCAGGGCATCCACTGGACAGCGCCCGCGAATTGGTCGATGCCGCGGATCGGCAATCTGCGCTCGCCTGGGCGGGCATGATCGACAAGGGTTTCTGAATGTCGTTTCGCACCATTATCGCGTTCGGGCTGGCCATCGGCCTCGCGTCCTGCACCCAGGCAGAGGCACCCGCCAGCACGGCGGTGGCCGAGACTGCGGCGGTCCATCCCGAATCGGGCCTGCCGATCGTTCCGCTGACCATCACCAGCGGCGGCAAGGCCATCGATTTCCGCGTCGAATACACGACGACCCCGCAGGCGGAGATGAAGGGGCTGATGTTCCGGACCGAGCTGGGCCCGAACGAAGGCATGCTGTTCCCCAACAAGATCATGAACCCGGTCGCGCCGCCTGCGCCGCGCAGCTTCTACATGAAGAACACGGTCATCCCGCTCGACCTGATCTTCGTCGCGCCCGATTCGACGATCGAGAGCATTGCCGCCAACGCGGTGCCCTATTCGCTCGATTCCATCGAATCGCAGGGGCCGGTGATCGCGGTGCTGGAAATTCCCGGCGGCCGCGCGGCGGAACTGGGCCTGAAGCCCGGCGACAAGGTCGCGTGGAGCGAGCCGTCGAGCTGATCGGAAACGGATAACGACGGGCCGCTCGCTTCGGGCGTTGCGGTGCGAAGCGGCTCGGGCTAACGGGATGGCGCGATGAACATTCTCATGAAGACCTTCACCTGGTGGGACGGCGCCACCATCGGCACATTGCTCGACAGCTGGCGTCACGGCGAGGAAGTCGGCCAGGACGCGCAGGGCAATCGCTATTTCCGCGGTCGCAAGAAGAACGCGCAGGGTAACGAGCGGCGCTGGGTGATCTATTCCGGGTCGAACGACGCCAGCCGCGTTCCCGCCGAATGGCACGGCTGGCTGCACGGTTCGGGCGAGGACGTGCCCGAAAGCAACCTGCCGCCGCCGCGCATCTGGGAAGTCGACTACACCCCGAACGCCACCGGCACCGTGGGCGCCTATCGCCCGTCGGGTGCGCTGGAAAAGGGCGGCGTGCGCGCCCGCGCGACCGGCGATTACGAAGCCTGGTCGCCGGACCAGTGATTTCCGTGCGTCCGCTGGCTGCCGCCGCCATCGCGATGGCGCTGGCGGCATGCGGCACCTCTGGCGAGGATGAGGCCGCGCCCCCGGCCGAGAAAACCGCCGGCGTTGCCGACGAGGCCCCCGCGATCGCCACGCAGGCCGAGAACGAGACGATCGACGCCGAGGAGAGCGAGGCCGGGGACGACGCCGACGGCGAGGACATTCCCGTCGGCACGCCGATGGAAGAGCGTGTCGCCACGCTAGGCCTGCTGAACAAGCGCAACAATTTGACCGTCGATGTCGAGCTGAAACCCGGCGAGGAAACGATCGTCGACGACGTGATGATCAAGCTGGCAAGCTGCGAGCGCCGCCCGCCGTGGGATCCCGACCCTGAAACGGGCGCATTCGTGCAGGTGTCGGTGCGCGACCGGGGCCGGGGCGAGGACGCGCGGTTCCGCCGCATCTTCTCAGGCTGGCTGTTCCTCAACAGCCCGTCGCTGAACGTGGTCGAGCACCCGGTCTACGACGTCTGGGTCAAGGATTGCGCGATGAGCTTCCCCGGCGAGGAAGCGCCCGCCGACAGCGAGTGAAACCCGTCGGGCAGGCTGGCGAAGCCGGCCTCCCGCGTGGGGCGCAGCGCCTTGTCCAGCAAGTGCAGATATTCCGACTGCTTCATGGCGACCGCGCCCATCGTGGCGAGATGCGGGGTCATGAACTGGCAGTCCAGCAGTTCCAGCCGTGACGCCTTCATCGCGGCGACGAGCCAGCAGAGCGCCACTTTCGACGCGTCGGTGGCGCGGCTGAACATGGATTCGCCGCAGAACACGCGTCCGAAACCCACGCCGTAGAGCCCGCCGACCAGTTCGCGGCGATCGCCTTCCCCCGACCAGCACTCGATCGAATGGGCGTTGCCCATGCGGTGCAGCAGGCGGTAGCTGGCGGCAATGCGGTGGCTGATCCAGCTTTCGGTGCCGTCGTCGATCCGGCTGGGGCGGCGCGGCGCGGCGCAGGCCTCGACCACCTCGGCGAAGGCGGCGTTGCAGGTCACGGTGAAGCGCCCGGCCTTGAGCGCCTTGGCCAGCGAGCGGGAGACATGCAGGCCGTCCAGCGGGATGATGGCGCGTTCGCGAGGCTCGATCCACATCACCTCGGCATCGTCGCGCGATTCGGCCATGGGAAAGATGCCGCTGCGATAGGCGAGCATGAGCAGTTCGGGATCGATCACGTCCTGAGCGTCTTCGGGGCGGCTTCGGTTGCTCATCGCGGCGCATCATGCCGCCAGATCGCGCCTCTGTCACCGCCTGATGGCAGATGGTGCCGATAAGCCGAAACGATCGCTTGTCAGCGGCGCAACTTCGCTATAGAGGGCCAGCTTCCTGCAGGGGTGTAGCTCAGCTGGTAGAGCATCGGTCTCCAAAACCGAGGGCCACGGGTTCGAATCCTGTCACCCCTGCCATTTCCTTACAGACACGAAAAATCGCCCGCAGCGACCCTGGTCGTGCGGCGTCCGGTCATGATTTCGGGGGGGCGTCGACCGCGCGTTCTTTGACGTGAAGCCAGGGAGGCGGCGCGGCCTTCGAGATGCAAAACAACAAGGCCGCGGGTTCGTTCCCGCGGCCTTGTGTTTTTTTGACCCTGGTCGACGCGCGTCAGTCTTCGCGCGGATCGACGGTGAAATCCTTGCCCGCGGTCCGGTCGCCGCGGGACAATGCGAACACCACGCCCGACAGTGCGGCCAGCGCGATCAGGTTCGGCAGCGCCATGGTGGCGTTCGAGATGTCGCCCAGCCGCCAGACCAGCTGGGAAGGCTGGGTCGCCGAGAACCAGATCGCGATACACCACAGCACGCGCCAGATGATGTGCAGCACCTTTTCGCCGCGTGCGGTCGATCCGGGGATGCGGTCGTAGAGGAAGGTGATCGCCCGCTCGCCGTAATAGCTCCAGGTCAGGAGCGTGGTGAACACGAACAGGATCAGCGCCACCGACGCGACCAGCGTGCCCAGCGGGATATTGCCGATCAGCACCGGAAACGCGGCGGCGAACGCCGCGCTGGTGGTCACGAAGCCCGATTGCGCCGTGGTGCCCAGGTCCGATTGCCAGACGTGGCGCACGGCCTCTCCGTTATAGGTGAAGGGACCCTCGACCGTCAGGATCACCAGCGCGGTCATGGTGCAGATGACGATCGTGTCGATGAAGGTGCCCATCATCGCCATGCGGCCCTGCAGCTGCGGATCGTCGGTCTGCGCGACCGCGTGGGCGATCGGGGTCGAACCCTGCCCGCTCTCGTTCGAGAACAGGCCGCGCGCGACGCCCGCGCGCATCGCCATGATGATCGCCGCGCCCGCGAAACCGCCGGTGGCCGACTGGGCCGAGAACGCGCCGGCAAAGATGCGGCTGAAAGTCTCGGGTATGTCGGCGATGTTGATGATGATCGCGATGATCGCCATGATGATGTAGCAGACCGCCATGATCGGCACGATCTTCTCGGCGATGGAGCCGATAGACTTGATGCCGCCGATGATCACGATGAACACCGCGATGGCGACGATCAGGCCGCCCAGCCAGCGTTCGATGCCG
The DNA here is from genome assembly GCA_029936705.1 of Croceicoccus sp. GTDB lineage: Bacteria > Pseudomonadota > Alphaproteobacteria > Sphingomonadales > Sphingomonadaceae > Croceicoccus. The sequence goes on from JAPYSD010000105.1 coordinate 3,730, forward strand.
AACAGCTCGTTGAGGCCGCTGGCGACTTCGTTCGACTGGATCGAGTTGCCGGTGACGAGGCCCGAAAACAGCGTGCCGATCGCGAAGATCACGGCCAGCCACGTCCATTTCGGCCCCAGGCCCTGCGTGATGTAGCTCATCGGACCGCCGCGCCAGTTACCCTCGGGCGTCTTCTCGCGGTAGCGGATGGCCAGCGAACCCTCGGCAAAGCCAAGGGCCATGCCGATCAGCGCGGTGATCCACATCCAGAACACCGCGCCCGGTCCGCCCAGCGCGATGGCCGTGGCCACGCCCGCCAGGTTGCCGGTGCCGACCTGGCCCGAAAGCGCCGTCGACAGTGCGGCGAAGGGGCTGATCTCGCCCGCGCCCTTGCTCTTGCGGCTTGAGAACAGCCCGGCAAACGCGCTGCCCAGCTTGAGGATGGGGTAAAAGCGCAGGCCGATCATGATGTAGAGGCCGATGCCCAGCAACATGATCACCATCGGCGGGACGGGTATGACCTCCGCCCCGTCCCAGGTACCGCCCCAGATGAAGTCCGAGAGATTGGTGACGTGATCGATCAGGCCCGAAGGCGCTGTCTCTGCGCTCATGATTGTGAAATTCCCCAGTCCACCAGAAAAAACATGTCCGTCATGACAAATTAGTTGCAATGGCTACCTGTTGCTTCGCCCGATGGCCAGCATCAATCGCCGATGGTGCACGGTTTGGCGTCCCGGCGGCTTTGCCATGCTTTGCGGGATGCTCTTGCACGCGGGGGCGGGCGGGGCTATGTGCACGGCGTTTCCAGTCATCGGGAATTGTCAAAGCTGTCTCCGACCCCCGGTCGGCGCGGCGATGAGCCGATGGCGAAAGAGCCCTGCCGGCAGGGCCTCACGATGAACAGGATTTGGAAAAGAAGGCATGGCCAAAACACCCGTGGCAAAGCCCGCAGAGCCCGCGAAGAAGCGCAAGACCTCGCCCGGCGAATTCATTCGCCAGGTCCGCGCCGAAGGGTCCAAGGTCGTCTGGCCGACATGGGGCGAGACGGTGCAGACGTCGATCTTCGTCGGCATCATGATGCTGATCCTGTCGCTGTTCTTCCTGGGCATCGATTCGCTGTTCGGCGCGGTGATGCGCTGGCTGCTGACTATCGCCTGACATTAACGGGCGCCTGACATTAGCGGGCGACTGACATTAGCGGGGCCCGTCCCCACGCCACTGATTTCGCGGCCAAGGCGCGCCGCACCACGGATTTGAAGGAAGACCAATGGCTCGCTGGTACATCATCCACGCCTATTCGGGTTTCGAGAACAAGGTGAAGGAAGCGATCCTGTCGGAAGCCGAGCGCACCGGCCTGGAAGCGCTGGTCGAGGCGGTCGAGGTCCCGTCGGAAACCATCACCGAGGTGAAGCGCGGCAAGAAGGTGCAGACCGAGCGCAAGACCATGCCGGGCTATGTTCTGGCCAAGCTGGCGATGAACGACGACGTCTATCACCTGATCAAGAACACGCCCAAGGTCACCGGATTCCTAGGCGCGAACAACAAGCCGCAGCCGATTTCCGACCGCGAAGCCGCCCGCTATTTCGGCGCCCGCGACGAAGCCGCCGCCGCCCCGAAGCGGGAGATCAGCGTCGATTACGAGATCGGCGATTCGGTCAAGGTGCTGGACGGTCCGTTCGCCAGCTTCAACGGCGTGGTGGAAGAGCTCGACTTCGACAAGAACAAGGTCAAGGTCTCGGTCTCGATCTTCGGGCGCGCGACGCCGGTCGAACTGGACTTCGAGCAGGTCGAACTGGTCAAGTAGCGCCGGTCCGCAAACTGGCGGTGGCACCGGCGGCAATGGCACGCTAAGCCACCGGCCATGGGTGAACGCAAGAAGATCTGGACCGCCACCCTCGTCGTCATCGGCGACGAGATCCTGTCGGGCCGCACGCATGACAAGAATATCGCGCAGGTGGCCAGCTGGCTGCAGGTACAGGGCATCCGCCTGGCCGAAGTGCGCGTCGTTCCCGACGACCAGGGCGCGATCGTCGAGGCGGTGAACGCGTTGCGGCAGCGCAACGATTATCTGTTCACGACCGGCGGCATCGGGCCGACGCATGACGACATCACCGTCGACGCGGTATCGGCGGCCATGGGGGTCGATGTCATCGTCCATCCCGAGGCGCGCGCCTTGCTCGAAGCCTATTACGACACGCGGGGCGGGCTGAACGATGCGCGGCTGCGCATGGCGCGCACGCCCGAGGGGGCGGAACTGATCCCCAATCGCTATTCGGGCGCGCCGGGCATTCGCATCGGCAACGTGTTCCTGATGGCGGGGGTGCCCAACATCACCGCGGGCATGCTGGACGCGCTGACCGGCACGCTGGAAGGCGGCGATCCGGTGCTGTCCGAGACCATCGGCTGCTGGATCGCGGAGAGCGAGGTCGCCGATTTGCTGCGCGAGGTCGAGGCGGCGCATGACGGCGCGCAGATCGGCAGCTATCCGTTCTTCCGCGAGGGCCGGGTGGGCGCGAATTTCGTCATCCGTTCGACCGATTCCGACCTGCTGGCCAGCTGCGTCCACACGCTGTGCGAAGGGCTGGGCGAGCTGGGCCGCGAGTTCACGCCCGGCGGGATCTGAGGCGCTTCGCCGCGCTCTATTCGGTACCCGCCGGCGGGTCCTCGCCACCCGGCGAGGCATCGGTTTCCTCTTCGGCGAGCAAGGCGAAGCGGAACGGCTTTCCTTCTTCCGCGGCAATAAGCTCCGCGACCGAGCGGCGTGCGATGTCCGCGCGTGTCCCGCCGTGGGGATCCGCCACGACCGGCGCGAACGCCTGGCGGGCCAGCGCGATCCTGCCGGTCTGGGCGTACATGAAGGCCAGGCTCATCGACAGGTCCTTGTCGAAAGGCGCCAGCTCGGTCGCGCGGATCAATGCCTTCTGGGCATGTTCGCTGGGTTCGAGCCCGCGATCCGCATAGCTGCGATAGAGATAGATCAGCGGCAGGGGATTGTCGAAATCCAGCTTGTTCAACCCGCCGAACGCACGGATCGCCTGGCCATAGGCGGCCTGCTGGTCCTCGGCATCATGGGCCTTGCGATAGAGCGCGAGCGCCTTTTGCAGATGGGCGTTCGGCACCGCGCCGTCGATGGCAATCGCCCGATCGGCGACGGCAACGGCCTCGTCGTAATAGCCCGCGTCGACTTCGGCTTCGGCCAGTGCTGCCAGCACGCGAGCATCGCCCGGGTAACGTGCCGCAATCTCGCGGGCTTTGGGCAAGAGCTCCAGCGCTTCGTCGTGCGTGACGCCGCTTTGCGAACGGGCGACCACGGGCAGCATCTCGTCAAAACCCTCGCTGACGCCGAAGACGCCGACCGGGCGAATGGGCAGCATCTCCGGGGTCAGCCGATAGGTGAGCATGCGGCGGCTGCGCAGATAGGCGTCGAGGTCATTGTCCAGCTTGTCGAGGTCGCCGAACACTTCCTCGCCCGCCTGCAGCGGCGGGGTTCCTGTTGCCACCGCCCGCCAATAGGCGTTGAGCTGACCCTTGCGTTCTTCGGAAAACCACAGGTAATGGACGAGGGTCCAGCTGCGGCCATAGAAGTTGTCGTAGCGCCGCCCCCTTTTCTTGTCGTACAGTTCGGGGTCCAGCAATTGCCGGATCGGCACCTCGACCGCGTATTGCAGTTCGCCGGCGCGGTGGTTGGCCGGGCGGCCGATCTGCAGCGATCCGTCACGCAATAGCCTGGTCGAGGCAAAGAACTCGGCCAGCCCTTCGCCTAGCCAGCGCGGCATGCCGAAGCGCGACGTCGAGGTCAGGAAATGGTGTGCGTATTCGTGCAGCAGCACCGTCTGCGAGAAGTCGGGTTCGCTGCCTGATCGGCGCAGCCTGGGCACGAACGCCCGCGACATGCCGGCGCCCGGCCGGTAGAAGCCCGCGACGAGGCGGTCGTCCGTGCCGTAGGCCTCGCGCATCTCGCGCTCGTTCCGCAGGACGAAGATGGTGACGCGGTTGGACGGGCTGGGTGTTTCGGTCTGCTTGCCGGTCAGCCGCTCCATCGCGAAATGATAGCGTTCCAGCATCTCGGCGAAGTGCTGGAGGTCGTCTTCGCTGTCTTCGGCGTAGATGACGAAATGTTCGCTTTCCGCCTGCAGCCAGCGCGCCTGCGCCGGTGTTGCCATGACAATCGAAATCAGCGCGGCGACCCACAAGCGCATTCCTTGATCCCCCAAGCAATGCCGCGACCCCCCGCCGCGGCATGGACACGGCTTTATGGCCGAGGGATTACGAAATTGACAATAGTGGCCGCGGCCATCGGCGCGTTCGGCAGGTAGCTGTTCCAAAACAAGAAAGCCGGGAAGCGCGTGGCTTCCCGGCTTTCCTTACCGGTTCGGCGTCGATCAGGCGATCAGGCGCCCTGCACCTCGGCAGTGTCGATCTTGAGACCCGGGCCCATCGAGGACGAGACCGAGATCTTCTGGACATACTTGCCCTTGGCGCCCGAGGGCTTGGCCTTGATCACGGCGTCGACGAAGGCGGTGAAGTTCGCCTTGAGGTCTTCGTCCGAGAACGACAGCTTGCCGATGCCCGAGTGGATGATGCCGGCCTTTTCGACGCGGTACTGGACCTGGCCGCCCTTGGCGTCCTTGACGGCCTGCGCCACGTTCGGGGTCACGGTGCCCAGCTTGGGGTTCGGCATCAGGCCCTTGGGGCCCAGCACCTTGCCCAGGCGGCCGACGACGCCCATCATGTCGGGGGTCGCGATCACGCGGTCATAGTCGAGGTTGCCGGCCTGCATGTCTTCCATCAGGTCCTCGGCGCCGACCTTGTCGGCACCGGCTTCCAGCGCCTTTTCGGCGTTGTCGCCGCGGGCGAAGACGGCGACCTTGACGGTCTTGCCGGTGCCTGCGGGCAGCGACACCATGCCGCGGACCTGCTGGTCGGCGTGACGCGGGTCGACGCCCAGGTTCATCGCCACTTCCAGCGTCTGGTCGAACTTTGCCGTCTGCAGGTCGCGCAGCGTGGTCAGCGCCTCGTCAAAGCCGTACAGCTTTTCCGCGTCCAGCTTCTCGGCCAGCATCTTCTGCTTCTTGGTCTGCTTTGCCATCGGTTCAGCCCTCCACCACTTCGAGGCCCATCGAACGGGCGCTGCCCTCGATGATCTTCATGGCCTGGTCGATATCGTTCGCGTTCAGGTCGGCCATCTTCTGCTCGGCGATCGCCTGCACGTCGCTGCGCTTGACGGATCCGGCCGAAACCTTGCCCGGCTCCTTCGAGCCCGACTTGAGCTTGGCGGCC
>JAPYSD010000106.1 GCA_029936705.1 Croceicoccus sp.
CGCTGCGGAGTGTGCCACGGCGGCGGCGCGATCGCGGGCGGCACCGCGCCCGATCTGCGCACATCGGGCATCGTGGCATCCGCCGACGCGTTCCACAGCGTCGTGCGCGAAGGCGCGCTTGTCTCGATGGGCATGCCCAAGTTCGGCGAGCTGTCCGAAAGCGATCTGGCTGCGCTGCGCCAGTATATCCGCGACCAGGCCGCGGTTCTGCGCAGCGGCGGCACGGCATCGACCAGCGTGGGCGCGAACTGACCGGTTCGCGCCCCGCCGATTCCCTGCTCACATACTTGCAGTGCGCGTCTTCCCGTCCCAGTCGCGCGCGGCGCGCTTCATCTTGTCCAGCGCTTCCAGCATGGCGGGGCGCGGGTCGATCATCTCGATGATGGTGCCGGGCAGCGCATCCGCCGGTTCCAGATAGCCAAAGCGCGAGAACGGCAGCTCGCCTTCCAGCACCACCTTCATCCCCGCCTCCTTCGCGGCGGCCAGCTGTTCGTCCAGCCGGTCGGTAAAGGTGCCTAGGTGATGCACGCCGCTATGCCCCGCTTCCAGGAAATCGCGATAGGTCGACGGCGCGGGGCCCGGCTCGATCAGTTCGATCATCATGTCCCCGCTATAGGCGACCGCCACGGCCTTATAGACCGGCGCATCGACCGCGAGGTCCTGTCCGTCGGCGCGCACCCATTCGAACGGCAGCGGCACCGGAAAGTGGAAGAACGGCCCCACCCCCAGCACCTGCGTCCAGTAGTCGATGTGTTTTTCGATCTCTTCCACGACATAGGCGATCTGGAACACATTCCCGAAATTGCGGCTCATCGCGTCCTCTCCTTGCTTGGTGGCCCGTAAAGCATGCATTCGTCGCATGTCGGTCGAATCCACTTGCAAACATTCATGCATGTCTTTTTTATAGGAGTCGATCCGCAGTTTCGCGCGCCGGCGCATCGGACCCATCCGATACGGCGGCCCGGCAGGCGGACAGCACAACAAGGCCGGCAATGCCCGGACAGGAGGATGCCATGAAACTGGATACCGAATTGTGGGACATCCACGTCGGAACGCCCCACCCCTTCAACAACCGCGCCCCGCGCATCGACAACGGTGCCGGACGTCCCGATCCCGATCGCTATCACACCCGTGAATTCGCGCGCGAGGAATGGGACAAGGTCTTCGCGAAAAGCTGGCTGATCGCCTGCCCCGAGGCTGACGTGCCCGAAGCGGGCGACCTCGTCCGGTTCGACATCGGCGATGAAAGCTTCATCATCGTGCGCGGCGACGACGACGTGGTCCGCGCGCATTACAACGTGTGCCCTCACCGTGGCAGCCGGCTGGTGTTGTCCGATTTCAGCACGCTGTCGAACTTCACCTGCCCGTTCCACAGCTGGAAATTCGACCTTGAGGGCCACAATATCGAGGTCACGGACGAGAACACGTTCCAGCCCGACGTATTATGCCACGACCGCGACCTTACCTCGGTCCGGTGCGAGACGGCGGCGGGGCTGGTGTTCATCTCGATGGACCCCGACGTCATCCCGCTCGACGAATATCTCGGGCCGCTGAAGGCGCAGCTGGAGCTGTACAAGATCGACAGCATGTATGTCGTGCAGCACCGCCAGTCCGACTGGGGCGCCAACTGGAAGGGCGGCGTCGATGCCTTTGCCGAAACCTATCACCTCCACGCGGTCCATCCGCAGACCCAGTGCCTGATGGACGACCGCACGCAGATCGACCTCTATCCCAATGGGATGAGCCGGCAGTTCGTCCCCTTCGCGCAGCCCAGTCGCCGTTACCAGGACCAGGAAACGGTCAACGACGGGATCAAGATGATGCTGTCCGACGCCGGGATCGACCCCGAGGATTTCGACGGCAGCGCGCAGGAAACCCGCCGCGCGGTGCAGCTGGCCAAACGCAAGCGTTCGGACGAGCTGGACCTGGGCTATGACCGGTTCAGCGATACGCAGCTGTCGGATTCCACCGTCTATTCGGTGTTCCCCAACGCGCAGATCGGCTGCCACCCCGAAGCGGTGTTCCTGCACCGTTTCCTGCCCAATGCGGACGATCCGAACCGTTTCACCTATGACACGCTGATCCTCTACAAGCATGTCGAGGCGCCGGGTTACAGCGCCCCTGCGTGGATGGGGCTGGGCGAAACCGACCTGTCGGGCAAGACCCGGCCTGAAATCGTGCGCACCGGCATCGGCGAGCCTCCGGGCCTGGGCGAAGTGCTGGACCAGGACAGCGAACTGCTGCCCATCGTGCAGGCGGGCGCCCGCTCGCGCGGCTTCCGCGGCCCGCTGTGGAGCGAGCAGGAAGCGCGGCTGCGCCACTTCCACAAGGAAATCGACCGCTACATGGACGGCGAAAAGTAACGCAAAAAAAGGGGGGAGCCATCCGTTGCGGATGGCTCCCCCAGATTCTGCCGGCAGGCAAAATTCAGAACGGGCGGATCGTCACCGCATTGTCGACCACCATCTCGGCCCCGTTCACGAAACGCGATTCATCCGAAGCCAGATACAGCACCATCATCGCGATATCGCGCGGGTGGCCGGGAGAGCCGGGGGGCAGCACGCCCTCGACCGGGATGTCCTTCGCCTCGCGGCTTTCGGCGGTCTGGACCATCGGCGTCTCGATCGCGCCGGGGTGCACCGAATTGCAGCGGATCGCATAGCCCTTTTCCTGGCACATCACCGCGACCGACTTGGTCAGCGCGCGCACCGCGCCCTTGGCCGCGGAATAGGCGAAGAAGATCGGATAGCCGAGCAGCGCGCCCGTCGACGACATGTTGACGATGGATCCGCCATCGCCCTTGTTCATCAGCGGGATCGCGTATTTGCAGCCCAGGAACACACCGTCGCTCATCACCGAGTTGACCCAGCGATATTGCTCGAGGCTGGTATCCTCGACATCGGCGTTCAGCACCACGCCCGCATTGTTGACCAGGATGTCGAGCCGCCCGTAACGCTCCTCGATCGCGCGCATCACCGCGGTCCAGTCGTCTTCCGACGCGACATCGTGGCGCAGCGCCATCGCATCGTTCCCGATCTCGTCCGCCAGCGCCTGCGCGGCCTTTTCGTTGACGTCGGACACGATCACTTTCGCGCCTTCGGCTGCCAGCACGCGGCAATCCTCCGCCCCCAGTCCCGAAGCCCCGCCCGTGACCAGTGCAACCTTGCCTTCGACGCGTCCCATTCCTCTCTCCTTCATCGTGTTATCCGTTGTCATATCTCGCGCCGCGGCCCTGCGCGAACGCGCTCACGCCCTCGCGCGCATCGGCGGAACCCAGCGTCGCATCGCCGAACCGCCTTCCGAAACGCAGCGCCGTCTCCTCGGGCATGGCACGGCTTGCATCATATAGCGCCAAGGCGTGCCCGATCGCGTCCCAACTGTGCTCCAGCATGGCCTCGACCACGGCGCAGGCGCGCCCCAGCAGGGCGTCCGCCTCGCAAATCTCGGTCACCAGGCCCAGCTGGTGCATCCGGTCCGCCGGCAAGGGCTCTCCCGTCAGCACCATCGCCAGCCCCGCCGCGCGCGGCAGCTGGCGCGCGATCCGCTGCACCCCGCCCGCATAGGCGAACAGGCCGCGCTTCACCTCGGACAGCCCGAACACCGCGTGCGGCGCGGCGAACACCATGTCGCAGGCCAGCACGATCTCGAAGCCGCCCGCGACCGCCGCGCCATTGACGACGGCGATCAGCGGCTTGGTCCGCTGGCGCTGCGTAATCCCGCCAAAGCCGCGCCCGGGGATCAGCCCCTTGCCGACGCCGGTTTCGGCGGCTTCCTTCATGTCCATGCCTGCGCAGAACACGCGCCCGCCGCTGGCGGTCAGCATGACCGCGCCGACCGCGGGATCGTCCTCGGCCCGCGTCAACGCCTCGTCCAGCGCGGCGCTGGTGGCCGCGTCCAGCGCGTTGGCGCGCTCCGGCCGGTCGATCGTCAGCAGGCAGATCGCGCCGCGGCGTTCCTCGATCAGCCCCGCCACGATGTCAGGCCGCCCCACCCTCGTCGAAATAGTCGGGCATGCCGCCGGGCCACACCACGCCCCACTGGGCCTGCCCGCCGTCGATGATGATCAGGTCGCCATTGATGAAATCGGCAGCGGGCGAGGCCAGGTACATCACCTGCTCGGCCACGTCCCACGCATTGCCGCGCGCCTTCATCGGGTTCGCCTTGTGGAACCGCTTCAGCGCTTCCTCGGGATACATGGCGAAACCCTCGGTCTCGATCACGCCGGGGCCGATGCAGTTCACGCGGATATTGTGCGGCGCCCACTCGGTAGCGACGGTCTTGGACAAATAGATCACCCCGGCGCGCGCCGCGCAGGTATGCGCCGCCTGCGGCATGCCGCGTTCGACATTGGCGACGATATTGATGACGTGGCCCTTGCGCCCGTCGCTGCGCCAGCGGCGCGCGGCCTCCTGCATCATCCACCAGGTGCCGTTGAGATTGGTGTCGATCACCGCGTTCCACCCCTTGCGGGTGAAATCGATGGCGTCCTGCGGGAACTGCCCGCCCGCGTTGTTGACCAGCGTGTCGATGCCGCCGGTCCTGTCCGAGAATTCGCCGATCATCGCCTCGACCGCGTCGGGTTCGCGGATATTGGTGGTATAGCAGTGGATCTCGCGCCCGGTCGCCTCGGCAATGGCGTCGCGGGTGCGCTCCAGCTTTTCGGCGGTGCGGCCGCAGATCGCGACCGTCGCGCCCAGCCTGGTGGCCAGGAACGCCATCGCCTTGCCCATGCCGCTGCCCCCGCCAGAGATCAGCATGACATGCCCCTTCAGCAGGTCGCTGCGGAACACGGTGGGCATGGAGGCGAGGCCTTCCTCGGTCAGCCCCCGCTTGGGCCGGGTGGGATCGTCGGGATCGGGCCGGAATATCCGTGGTTCGTTCACTGTCGTCCTCTCAAGCCGATGCAGCGCCCGTCATGCCGATCGCCGTCCTTCAAGCCATGGTGTCAAAACCGGATGCGCCATGGCAAGATAAAAAACAAGCACGCATGTATTTTTCCGATGTTCAGACCGTGCCCAGCGAGCCGAGCACCACGCTGGCTTGGCTGGACAACGTGCCGCCATTGGCATGGGCCAGCGCGATATCGACCTTGCCGATGTCGTTCGCGCCCTCGCCCCGAATCTGGCGCACGGCCTCGGTCATGGCGAACAGGCCGTACATGCCGGGATGGCCATAGGCGAGCCCGCCGCCATTGGTGTTGACCGCCAGGCGGCCGCCGGGCGCGATGCCGCCGTCCGCGACGAAGGGCCCGCCCTCGCCCTTGGCGCAAAAGCCCAGGTCCTCCAGGAACAGGATCGTGTTGATCGTGAACGCATCGTAAAGCTGCACCACGTCCACGTCGGCAGGCCCGATACCCGCCGCGCGATAGGCGCGCGGCCCCGATTCGGCGGCTGCGGTGGTGGTCAGGTCGCCCGACTGCGATACCGAATTGTACCAGGTCGCCGCGGCAGCCCCCAGCACCGGTACCGCGGGCCTGCGCAGGTCGCGCGCCCGCTCGGTCGAGGTGACGACCAGCGCCGCGCCGCCATCGGTGACGAGGCAGCAGTCGAACTTGCCCAGCGGGCTGCTGATGATGCGCGCGTCCAGGCATTGCCGGATGGTCAGCGGTTCGCGCATGAACGCCTCGGGGTTGCCGGCCGCCCATTGCCGCGCGGCGACCGCCACCTCGGCCAGCTGTTCGCGCGTGGTGCCGTATTCGTGCATGTGCCGCGCCGCCGCCAGCGCATAGGCGGACACCGGGAAGATCGCGCTCGCCATCGCGTCCCACTCGTTCCAGCCCGCCGGGGTCGACAGCCGCCCCGCGCCGCTGCGCTGGTTCGAACCATAGGCGATCAGCGCCGTGTCGAACGCGCCCGCCGCGATGCCGTGGCAGGCGGTGATCAGATGGCTCATGAACGACGATCCGCCGGTGCGGTTGTTGTCGGTGAAACGCGGATTGATACCGAGATATTCGGCAAAGCTCAGGCCCGCGAACAGGTCGCCCGGCAGGCAGCCGAACACCGCGTCGACATCGCCCGCCGCCAGACCGGCATCGTCCAGCGCGTCCAGCGCGGCGCGCATCGCGATCTCCATCGCGCTATGCCCGGGACATTCGCCCACGCCAAAGGTCGCCGCCCCGGCGATGGCGCAATGCCCGCGGGGGAATTGCCCGGCGGTCACGCGGCGGCCTTCGCGGCGTCGAACCAGACACGCGGAGCCTCGCCGCTGGCGTCGATGCGCGCCTCGACCCGCATGCCGATGCGCAGCTCGGCAGGATCGCGCCCCGCGACATCGCCCATCATCCGCCCGCCGCCATCGAAATCGACCAGCGCGACCGCCCGGTCCGGACCAGAGCGCGACGGTATGATCGTCAGCGCATAGATCGTGGCGACCAGCGGCGCATCGACCCATTCCCAGTCGCGGTCGCCCGTGCCCGGTTCGGCCAGCCGCGGCGGAAAGAACACCCGCCCGCTGGCAAGCGAGCGCTGGAACAGCAGCCGGCCATCCTCCAGCGCGTCGCGCCAGTGCTGCTGCGGACCCGTCACGCCGCGCCTTCCTGTCCGGCGGGCGCGGGTGACGGCGCGCCCGTGCCGATCAGCGCGTCGATCTCGCCGCTGTCGAAGCCCGCTTCTTCCAGCACTGCCCTGCTGTCCGCGCCCAGCGCGGGGCCGGGATCGCCGATCTCGCCCGGCGTGGCAGAGAAGCGGACCGGAATGCCCGACATGCGCAGCGGTCCCGCATCGGTCTCGCGGTCCTGCCAGAAACCGACCGCGTCGAGGTGCTCGTCCTCCAGCAGCTCTTCCAGGCTGGCGATGGCGGTGGCCGGGATCTGCGCCTCGCGCAGCAGGTCGACCCACTCGGCGGTGGTGCGTGTCTTCATCGTCGCGGCCACGCGGGCCAGCACCGTGTCGATATTGCGGGTCCGGCTTTCCATCGTGGCGAATACCGGGTCGCGCGACCAGTCGGGATTGCCGATCGCGTCGAAGAAATTGCGCCAGTGCCGGTCGTTGTAGATCATCACCCCGATATGCCCGTCCGCAGTCTCGTACGGACGGCGCGAGGGGGACACCGCGCGCGCATATTCGGGCGGCCCCAGCGGGGGGCGGAACACCGAACCGCACAAATGCTCCAGCGCGCAGAAGGACACCATCGTCTCGAACATCGGGACCTCGATCTCCTGCCCCTCGCCCGTCTTCTCGCGCGCATAGAGCGCGGCGGTGATGGCATAGGCGCCGGTCAGCCCGCTGACCTTGTCGGCCACGACATTGGCAAGATAGGTCGGCTCTCCGCCCGAAAGCCGCGCCTGAAGGTCGACGATGCCGGATGCGGCCTGCACGATATCGTCATAAGCGGGATGATCGCGGTACGGCCCGCCCCGGCCATAGCCGTACATGCTGGCATAGATGATCCGCGGGTTGACCGCGCGCACATCGTCATAGGTCAGTCCCAGCCGCTCGATCGCGCGGGCGCGCATCGAATGGACGAAGACATCGGCATCGCGGCACAGCCGCAGCAGCGCTGCGCGCGCTTCGGGCTGCTTCAGGTTCAGCACGATGCTGCGCTTGCCGCGGTTGAGGTTCAGGAACATGCCGCCCCGCCCCGGCTCACGCCCCGGCGGCAGCGCGCGGGTGGTGTCGCCCTGCTCGCTTTCCACCTTGATCACATCGGCGCCCAGGTCGGCGAAGATCTGCGTGGTATACGGCCCCATCAGCACGCTGGTCAGATCGATGACCTTCACGCCCGCCAGCGGCCCCTTGCCCCTACCGCTCACGACTTGTGCCTGCTCATGACGCGCGTCCGGCCTGCGGTGCTTTCCTGTTGCGCAATTGGCGTTCCTCTCCTTGGGGGCGCGGGCAGGCAGGCCGATTGACCTTGCCCCTTGCGGCACGCGCCCGTGTGTTTCGGCGGTTAGCCGCCCCCTTAGCTTCCGGGCGGCTTCATCGTGCGGATCTGGTCTTCCAGCATGGTCAGCATCGGCTCGATCATCTCTTCGTCCAGCGATCCGGTCAGCCGGGACGATGCCATCCCCTCGATCACCACCTGCGACAATGTCATCGCGCGGTCGAAGCTGGCGGGATCGGCGCGCCACTCGGGAAACATCTCGACCGCTTCCTTGTGAAAGCGTTCGCGGAATTCCACCTGCAGCGGATGCAGGATCTTGGCGAGATCGGGATCGGTCCGCGCCGCCACCGCCAGTTCGTGAAACGCGACAAAGCCGGGCTTTTGCACCTGCCGCCAATAGGCGTGGACCAGGTGCGTCGGATCATGGCCGCTGTCGGATGCGCGCCGGAACGCGCGCAGCCGCTTTTCGTGCAGTTCGATGATCGTGGTCTTGATCAGCGCGGTGCCATTCTCGAAATGGTGGAGCATCGCGCCGCGCGACAGCCCCGCCTCTTCCGCGATGCGCGGGGTGGTCGTCTTGTTGAAACCGTATTTGACGATGCAGCGGATCACCGCATCGACCAGGCGCGCGCGGGTCTGCGCGCTTTTCAGCGACTGCTGCGTCTGCACCGGTTCGGTGCGGGCCGCCGCTGCGGAAGGGTTCGTCATCGTCGACATCCTTGAAACAAAACAATCATGCCTGTTTATTGTCAATAGCCGGCATGCGCCTTACGCTCATGCATAAAGCATCTCGCAGGTGCAACCGAATGAAAAAAACAATCATTCCTGTTTTTCCTTGCGCCCCGCCGGTGCATTATCTAACCAGATTGGCAGATGCGCGGCCCGGATCCACGACCAAGGCATAACTGTTTGGATGAGGAGACGATCCGTGGATCTCGGATTGCAGGGGAAGAAAGCCATTGTCATCGGCGGCGCACGCGGCATCGGGTTCGAGATCGCCCAGATCCTCGCGCGCGAGGGTTGCGACATCGCGCTGACCGCTCGTTCGGAAGACAGCGTCAAGGATGCGGTCGCGGAACTGGGCAAGTACGGCACCCGCATCGTGGGCAAGCCCGTGAACGTCAAGTCCGCCGACGAATACAAGGCATGGCTGGAATGGGC
>JAPYSD010000107.1 GCA_029936705.1 Croceicoccus sp.
CCATCGAACGCCCCGCGCTGCGATCGGCCCACGCGGCCGAGACGGGCGGATTGTCGGGCGCTCCGCTCAAGGACATGGCGCTGCAGCGGCTGCGCGACTTCCGCAAGGCGCTTGGGGGTTCGGGGGGAGGATCGGAAACCGGGACCGTCCCGCTGATCGGCATCGGCGGCATCGCCACGGCGGAAGACGCGTGGCAGCGCATCCGCGCGGGCGCCAGCCTGGTCCAGCTTTACAGCGCGATGGTCTATGAAGGGCCGGGCATCGGCGCGGCCATCGTGCGCGGCCTGCCCGCGCTGATGAAGCGCGACGGTTTCACCAACATCGCCGATGCGGTGGGAAGCGAGTGATGAAGATGCGTGTCCTTTGCCCCCTGCTTGCTGCCACCCTGCTGGCAGGCTGCGCCGCCCCGGTCGACCTTGCCAGCGCACCGCCCCAGCAGGCCGCACCTGCCGCACCTGCCGAACAGGCCCCGCAGGCGCATCACGCGGGCGGCATGGTCAGCGCCGCCGACCGCCGCGCCGCCGACGCGGGCGCCCGCATCCTGCGCGAAGGCGGCAACGCGGTCGACGCGGGCTTTGCCGTGCTGCTGGCGCTGAACGTCGTCGAACCGCAAAGTTCGGGCATCGGCGGCGGGGGTTTCCTCGTGCTCGATCCGGGCGACGGGCATCCGATCGCCTATGACGGGCGCGAAACCGCGCCTGCCGCCGCCACGCCCGACCGCTTCATGCGCGGCGGCAAGCCGATGGCCTTTCCCGACGCATGGCCCGGCGGCCTCAGCACCGGCGTGCCCGGCACGGTCGCGCTGATGGCGCTGGCGCATGAAAAACACGGCCGCCTGCCCTGGGCGCAGATCTTTCAGCCCGCCATCGACCTTGCG
Source organism: Croceicoccus sp. (assembly GCA_029936705.1). GTDB lineage: Bacteria > Pseudomonadota > Alphaproteobacteria > Sphingomonadales > Sphingomonadaceae > Croceicoccus. The sequence goes on from JAPYSD010000107.1 coordinate 878, forward strand.
CGCGGCGGGTTCGAGGTAACCGCCCGCCTGCACAACACGCTCGCCGCCGCGAAGCTGACCGGTCCGCTGTCGGCGGATGCGCGCGCCTTGTTCTATCCCGGCGGCGATCCCGCCCCCATCGGCTCCACCATCCGCAACCCCGCCTTTGCCGCGACGCTGGAACGCATCGCCGCCGACGGGCGGCAAGCCTTCTACACCGGCGAGAATGCCGCCAGCATCGCGCAGGCAGTGCAGACCGCGCCGGTCAATCCCGCCGACCTGACGGTCGAGGACCTGGGCAGCTACCGGGCGGTGGAACGCGATGCGGTCTGCGGCACCTACCGCGTGTACCGGATCTGCGGGATGGGGCCGCCCTCGTCCGGCGCGACCACGGTGTTCGCGATCCTGAAACAGCTGGAACGCTTCGACATGGCCGCGCACGGCCCGGACGATCCGGTCGGCTGGCACCTCTTCGCCGAATCGCAGCGCCTCGCCTATGCCGACCGCGAGCAGTACCTGGCGGACCCCGCCTATGTGCAGGTGCCGGTAAAGGGCCTGACCGATCCCGCCTATCTCGCCCGGCGCAGCGCGCTGATCGACATGGGCAGCACCATGGCCAGCGCCGGCGCGGGCACCCCGCCGGGCACCGCGCTCGCCTTTGCCCCGCAGCCCGACCAGCCCGAGCATGGGACCAGCCATTTCGTCGTCACCGACGCCGATGGCATGATCGTCAGCGAAACCTCCACGATCGAGGCGGCGTTCGGATCGGGGCTGTTCGTGAACGGCTACTACCTCAACAACGAGCTGACCGATTTCTCGCGCGCGCCCACCGCCGACGGCCAGCCCGTCGCCAACCGGGTCGAGGCGGGCAAGCGCCCGCGTTCCTCGATGTCGCCCACCATCGTCTACGGCCCCGACGGCAAGCCGCGCCTGGCCGTCGGCGCGGCGGGCGGATCGACGATCATCGTGCAGGTGGCCAAGGCGATCATTGGCGTGGTCGACTGGAACCTGTCCGCGCAGGAAGCCATCGCGCTGCCCTTCCTCTATTCGCCCGGCGACACGCTGCTGGTGGAAGAAGGCACCGAGCTGGAAGCCATGCTGCCCGCGTTCCGCGCGCTGGGGCACACGAATGCCACCACCATGCCCGGCAGGCTCAAGGCCAATGCGGTCGAATGGGTGGACGGCCAGCCCGTGGGCGCCGCCGATCCGCGCAGCGAAGGGGCGATGGTCACGCCATGACCGCCCGGCCCGCGCTTGCCCCGCTTGCCCGCGCGCCGCGCCCATCCTAGATGCTTGGGCGGGAGAAGACGGCCCCGACCCCGGATCAAGGACCGGCGCGGGGCCGCGGCGAAGGAAAGGGCAAGGCAGGCTATGGCACAGCGCAATCGGGGTGACGAGGCAGCGCCCTCGGGCCCGCACGGCTTCACGCTGGCGGATATCGAGAATGCGCCCAATCTCGTCTCGCTGTTCCTGTCGCGCGCCGACGTGCTGGGCGATACGCCGTTCCTGTTCGCCAAGACCGATGGCGAATGGCGCTCGATCAGCTGGGCCGAAGCCTCGCGCCAGATGTGCCTGCTGGCAGAATCGCTGCTGAAACTGGGGCTCGCCAAGGGCGACCGCGTGCTGCTGGTCAGCGAGAACCGGCCCCAGTGGTGCATCGCCGACCTTGCGATCATGGCGGCGGGGCTGATTACCGTGCCCGCCTACACCACCAATACCGTGCACGATCACCAGCACGTCATCGACAATTCGGGCGCACGCGCCGTGATCGTTTCCGGCCCCAAGCTTTCCAAGAACCTGATGCCCGCGGTCGTCACCAGCAATTGCGCCGAACACGTCATCGCGATGGAGCCGATCCGCCCGCCGCAGAACGTGCGTTATCACGACTGGGCGACGCTGATGCAGGGGGATGCAGAGCTGGCCCGCCACGCGGTCGACGCGCGCATCGCCGGGATCACACGCGAAGATCCCGCGTGCATCATCTACACCAGCGGCACCGGCGGCCTGCCGCGCGGCGTGCGCCAGCACCACGGCGCGCTGCTGCACAACGCGGCGGGCGCGGGCGACGTGATCGCGCGCGACTTCGGCTGGGCGAAGGAACGCTTCCTCTCCTTCCTCCCGCTCAGCCACGCATACGAACACACCGGCGGCCAAGCCTTTCCCATCGCGCTGGGGGCCGAGATCTTCTATTCCGAAGGGCTCGACAAGCTGGCCGGCAATATCGAGGACGTGCAGCCTACGATCATGGTCGTGGTCCCCCGCCTGTTCGAGGTGCTGCGCACCCGCATCCTCAAGCAGCTGGCGAAGCAGGGCAAGGTCGCCGAAACGCTGGCACAGCGCGCCAGCCGCCTGTCGGAACGGCAGGGCCACGGCAAGACGCGCCCGCTGCTCGACAAGGCGGAGGACCTGTTCCTCGAACGCACGCTGCGGCCCAAGGCGCGCGCGAAATTCGGCGGGCGGATCAAGGCGCTGGTCTCGGGCGGGGCGCCGCTCACGCCGGAAATCGGCTATTTCTTCACCGGCCTCGGCATGCCGCTGCTGCAGGGGTACGGACAGACCGAATCCGGCCCGATCATCAGCGTCAACCGGCCCCGCTCGGGCCTCAAGATGGACACGGTCGGCCCTCCGCTGAAAGGCGTCGAGGTCCGCATCGCCGAGGATAGCGAGATCCTGGTGCGGGGCGAGCTGGTGATGCACGGCTACTGGCGCAATGCCGAGGAAACGGCCCGCGCGCTGCAGGACGGCTGGCTGCATACAGGCGACATCGGCCACATCGACAATCGCGGGCGGATCGTCATCACCGACCGCAAGAAGGACATGATCATCAACGACAAGGGCGACAATGTCGCGCCCCAAAGGGTCGAGGGCATGCTCACCCTTCAGCCCGAGATCGGGCAGGCGATGGTCCACGGCGACCGCAAGCCCTATCTCGTCGGGCTGATCGTGCCCGACACCGAATGGGCGCGCGAATGGGGCGAGGCGAACGGACGGTCCGGCGACTGGACCGAGTGGACGGGCGATGCCGAGTTCGGCGCCGCCCTGCGCGCCGCGGTCGACCGCGTGAACGCGGATTTGTCGGTGATCGAGAAGGTGCGCCGCATCATGCTCGCGGACGAGGCGTTCAGCATCGAGAACGAGGAAATGACCCCCTCGATCAAGATCCGCCGCCACAAGCTGCGCGAACGCTATGGCGAACGGCTGGACGCGATGTACCGCTGACGCGCCGGTCGTTCGGGCACAGGGAAAGGACCATCTTCGATGCAGCCAGAACCGATCACCATATCCGCCACGGTACCCGTCAGCGCGTCGAAGGCCTGGGCCGCCTTCACCGACCCCGACGCCATCGTCGAGTGGAACTTCGCGTCCGACGACTGGCAATGTCCTAGCGCCAAGGTCGATCTGAAAGTCGGCGGCAGGCACTGCGCGCGGATGGAAGCGAAGGACGGTTCGATGGGCTTCGATTTCGAAGGGACCTATGAAGAAGTCGACGAACCCCATGCGCTGACTCTCGTGCTGGACGACGGGCGCAAGGCGCGCACGATTTTCCGGCCATCGGGCGACGCGACCGAGGTGACGACTCGCTTCGACCCCGATGGCGACGCGCCGCTCGACATGCAGCGGGACGGCTGGCAGGCGATCCTCGACAATTATGCCGCCTATACGGCTGCCAGGGCCGGGTAAGGGCCGGCGCTGGCTGCCTTGTCGGGACCGCCTTGTCCCACGGGCGGCTACTGGTACTGCACCAGCTCGAACTCGATGCCGTCGCGGTCGAAGAAATAGAAACTGCGCGGCCCCGGCTCGTACTGCCCGTGATTGAACGGCTCGAACCCCTCCGCCACCACCATTGCCTCGGCAGCGTCGAGATCATCGACCGCAATGCCGATATGGTTCATCGGCGCGCCCTTTGCGAACCCGCCCGTCACGGCCGGGTTGCTGTAGATCGCGAGATAGGCGTCCTCGCCGCCCAAATGGATGGTGTGCCCGCCGTTCATCGCCGGGCCTTCCCAGCGCCGGTGCCAGCCGGTCAGCTTGGCGAGGAACCGCGCGGTGCGTTCCGCGTCGCTGACCGAGATATTGACGTGTTCAAGTCTGCCGTTTGCCATGATGGCCTCCTTTTCGCGTTTCGAATGGCGCCATCCTGCAACCTCAAGCTTACTTGAGGTCAAGACCGGAAAAGCCTATCAGTGTGATCGATGAAACCGGACGATCTGCTCACCATCGGCGAACTTGCCCGCCGCACCGGCCTTAGCGTGTCGGCGATCCGCTTTTACGAGGACAAGGGACTGGTCAGCGCGCTGCGCACCGGCGGCAACCAGCGCCGCTTCCTGCGCGCTGACATCCGCCGCCTCAGCTTCGTGCTGATCGCGCAGCGGCTGGGCCTCTCGCTGGGCGAAATTGCCGAGGCGATGGCGGACCTGCCGCATGGCCGCGCGCCCGATACGCGCGACTGGGCGCGCATCAGCGGCGCGATCCGCAGCCGCATCGACGCGCAGATCGCGCGGCTTGAGAAAGTGCGCGAGGATCTCGACGGCTGCATCGGCTGCGGCTGCCTCAGCCTGGCGAAATGCGCCTTGTATAACGCGGGCGACAAGTGGGGCGACACGGGCGCGGGGCCCAGAGTTTTGCGGTAGGTCGCCTGCTACAGCCGCCTACAGCTTTTACTGTCCTACAGCGCCGCGCCGCGCCAGAGTCGGCCCGCACCCCGGTGCGAAGCGGCTCTTTTCATTCGTCAATTTTCCCCGGCCCCCGCAGCTGTCAACCAAGGGGCCGCCAGCCGCGGTTTTCCGCGGGGTCCGGCAGGGTGACAGCGGGTGTAGGACATGTCGCCTGTGTCAACCGGCCGGGCGGCGCCCTGCAGCGCCCCGCCCCCTTCCCGCGCGAATGGTCCCCCTTCCCGCGCGAAAGGTCGACGCGCAATCGCCCGCGCGCTCTTTTCAAACCGCCACCCGCCGGTTAGGGGCTGGCAAACGCAATTCACACGGGAGCCGCCCTACCGATGACCGAAGCCACGCTCATCCTCGTTCGTCACGGCCAGTCGCAGTGGAACCTGGAAAACCGCTTCACCGGCTGGTGGGACGTCGATCTTACCGACAAGGGCGAGGCCGAGGCGAAGGCCGCGGGCGAGCTGATGCTGGCCAAGGGCGTGCTGCCCACCGTCGCGTTCACCTCGCTCCAGACCCGCGCGATCCGCACGCTGCACATCGCGCTGCAGCACGCCGGACGCCTCTGGATCCCCGAGACCAAGAACTGGCTGCTGAACGAACGGCATTACGGCGGCCTCACCGGCCTGAACAAGGCCGAGACCGCCGAGAAGCACGGCGAGGAGCAGGTGCACATCTGGCGCCGCAGCTTCGACATTCCGCCGCCGGTGATCGAAAAGGGCAGCCGCTACGACCCGGGCAACGATGCGCGCTATGCCGGGATCGACGTGCCGCTGACCGAGAGCCTGAAGGACACCATCGCCCGCGTGCTGCCGTTCTACGAAGCGGAAATCGTGCCGCAGCTGAAGAAGGGCGAAACCGTCATCGTATCGGCGCACGGCAATTCGCTGCGCGCGCTGGTCAAGCACCTGTCCGGCATTTCGGACGACGACATCACCGGGCTGGAAATCCCGACCGGCCAGCCGATCGTCTATCCGTTCAGGGACGGCCAGCCCGCGGGCGAACGCGCCTATCTCTCGGAAGGCTGACCCGCTGATGACGGCACCAGTGGCGATCGTGATGGGCAGCCAGTCCGACTGGCCGACCATGAAACACGCGGCGGACGCGCTGGACGCGCTGGGCGTGGCGCATGACTGCCGCATCGTGTCGGCGCACCGCACCCCGGCCCGCATGGTCGCCTTTGCCGAGGGCGCGGCGGACGCGGGGTTCAAGGTGATCATCGCGGGCGCGGGCGGCGCGGCGCATCTGCCGGGCATGATCGCGGCGATGACCCACCTGCCGGTGCTGGGCGTGCCGGTGCAGTCCCGGGCGCTGTCGGGACAGGATTCGCTGCTGTCGATCGTGCAGATGCCGGGCGGCGTTCCGGTCGGCACGCTCGCCATCGGCGAGGCCGGTGCGAAAAATGCGGGGTTACTCGCCGCCGCCGTGCTTGCCACGCATGACGAAGCGCTGGCAGAGCGGCTGAAAGCGTACCGCGCGGCGCAGACCCAATCGGTGGCCGAGCGTCCGGTGGACAGCAACTGAGACCCGATGACCAGCGTATCCCCTTCCACCGCCGATCCGATCACGCCGGGCAGCACGATCGGCATACTGGGCGGCGGCCAGCTTGGCCGGATGCTGGCGATGGCGGCGGCGCAGCTGGGCTATTGCTGCCACGTCTATGCACCCGATGGCGATACCGTGGCGGCCGACGTGGCGGCGGATGCGACCTGCGCGCCCTATGACGATACCGACGCGCTGGCGGCCTTTGCCGCCGCCTGCTCGGTCGTCACCTACGAGTTCGAGAACGTGCCCGTCGCGCCGCTTGCGGCGCTGGGCGAAACCCCGCTGCGCGCCCCGGTCCGCGCGCTGGAAATCGCGCAGGACCGCCTCGCTGAAAAGCGCTTCGTGGAACAGCTGGGCGGCACCCCCGCCCCGTTCATGCAGGTAGGGGACGAGGCGGAGTTCACCGCCGCGCTGGAAGCGATCGGAACGCCGGGCATCCTCAAGACCCGCCGCGACGGTTACGACGGCAAGGGCCAGTGGCGCATCATGTCGCCCCGCGATGCCGAGGACCTGACCTTGTCGGGCAAGCAGCTGATCTACGAAGGCTTCGTCGATTTCACCGCCGAGTTCTCGGTGATCCTGGTGCGCGGCCTGGATGGCGAGATCCGCTTCTGGGACAGCGCGCAGAACGATCACAGCTCGGGCATCCTCGCGCGCTCCTCCGTGCCGGCCGGGCCGGCGGTCGCCGCGCAGGTCTCCGCGGCCCGCGAATTGTCCGCCAAGGTCGCGGAAGCGCTGGGCTATGTCGGCGTGCTGACGCTGGAATTCTTCGCCACGGCCAGCGGCCCTGTCTTCAACGAGATGGCCCCGCGGGTCCACAATTCGGGCCACTGGACGATCGAAGGCGCGCGGACCAGCCAGTTCGAGAACCATATCCGCGCGATCTGCGGCCTGCCGCTGGGCCTGACCGACACGATCGTGCCGGCGGTGCGGATGGACAATCTCATCGGGGACCGGGCCAACGACTGGCTGTCGCTCCTTGGCGATCCCGCCAACCACCTGCATCTCTACGGCAAGGCGGAAATCAATCCCGGCCGCAAGATGGGGCACGTGACCCGGCTGCTGACGGACGGGCACGGCTGAACATGGAAGGAATGCCGCGATGACGGGACCAGAACTTTTCCTCGTCTTCGCGCGCGCGCAGAACGGCGTGATCGGCCAGAACGGACGGCTGCCATGGCACATTCCTGCCGACCTGGCGCATTTCAAGCGGCTGACCATGGGTACGCCGATGATCATGGGGCGCGCCACCTATGATTCGCTGCCGGGCGTGCTGCCGGGCCGCCGCCACATCGTGCTGACCCGCGACCAGGACTGGAACGGCGAGGATGCCGAGGTCGCCCATGATTTCGACAGCGCGATCCATCTTGCGAACGCGGCGCGGATCGCGGTCATCGGCGGCGCCGACGTCTTCGCCCAGGCGATGCCGCTGGCCCGCCGGATCGAGATGACCGAGGTCCACCGCGATTACGAGGGCGATGTCACCATGCCCGCTCCGCCCGCGGACGAATGGGAGGAAGTGGGCCGCACCGACTGTCCCGAGGACGGCAACCGGCCCGCCTACAGCTTCGTCACCCTGCGCCGCCGGGCTTGAGGGCGGGGCCGCGCCCCACTAGACCGCGCGTTCGATGATTCGCCTGTCTGCCACCGATCCGATGCCCCAGGGGCTGCGCGGCGCCGTTATCGCGCTGGGCAATTTCGATGGCGTGCACCGGGGCCACCAGCAGGTCATCGCCCAGGCCCGCACCTTGGCCGAGGAGCGCGGCGCCCCGCTGATCGTGGCGACGTTCGACCCCCATCCCGTGCGGTATTTCGCGCCGGATGTTCCGCCCTTCCGCCTGACCTCGCTGGACCAGCGGCAAGAGCTTTTCGCCGGTCTGGGCGCGGCCGCGATGCTGGTTTTCCGGTTCGACC
>JAPYSD010000667.1 GCA_029936705.1 Croceicoccus sp.
ATTTCCGGCGCGGCGACATCGCCCGGCCCGATTACGCGCGGCACGGCTATCGCCGCGGCGTGCCCATGGGCGGCGACCTGGGCCGGGCGGAAGGCTCCGGCGCGCCCAGCTTCCTGATCCACGCGGTCCACGACCCCGACGGCGCCAATCTCGACCGGGTGCAGGTGGTCAAGGGCTGGCTGGACGCACAGGGCGAAACGCACGAGAAGGTGTACGACGTCGCGCTGTCGGACGGCCGCGCCCCCGGCCCCGACGGCAAGGTGCCTGGCGTCGGCAACACGGTCGACCTCGCCAGCGCCAGCTACGACAATTCGATCGGCGCGGCCGAGCTGGCGACCTGGTGGCAGGATCCCGATTTCGATGCCGGTCAGCCCGCGTTCTACTATGTCCGCGTGATCGAGATTCCGCGCCCGCGCTGGACCGCCTATGACGAGAATTTCTTCGGCGTCAGCATGCCCGAAAAGGTGCGCCGCATCGTCCGCGACCGCGCCTACAGCTCGCCCATCTGGTATCATCCATGACCGGCCCGCGCGCATGAGGCTGCGCGATATCGATCCGCTGTTCCAGTTCCTGGGCATAGGGGCGCTGCTGTTCGCGCTCTCGGCGCTGGTGCGCCCGTTCGGCGGTGACGACACGGCCATCGTCGTGGACCGCCCGGCGCTGGAAAACTACCTGGCGGCAGGCGGGGGTGAGACGCTGTCCGCCGCCGCCCGCCGCCAGGGCGGGGCGCCCACGCTCGACGCGTTGAGCGATGACGAACGGCGCGCCTTGGTCGATCACTATGTCGAGGAACAAGCGCTCTACCGCGAGGCGCGCGGATGGGGCCTCGACGACGGGGACTTGGTGATCCGGCGCAGGCTGGGCCAGTCGCTGAAATTCGCGCTGCGCCCGGTGGCCGCCCCCGATCCGGGCGACGCGGTGCTGCGGGCATTCTATGCCAGGAACATGGACAAGTACCGGGCCGAGACCGCGACCAGCTTCGACCACGTATTCTTCGCCACCGACTTGCGCGGCGCCGACGGTGCGCGGCGGGCGGCGATGGCAGCGGCGACCGGGTCGATGCCGGACTGGCGAGCGGCGGGCGACCGCTTTCCCTATCAGCGCAGCTATGTCGATGCAGGGCCGGGGCTGATCGCGTCGGAACTGGGCCGGGATTTCCTCGCCGGGCTGGACGCGCTGCCCCCGGCACCGGACCGCTGGCAGGGGCCGATCGCGTCAGACCTCGGCTATCACCTCGTCCGCCTCAACCGGCGCGCCGACGCGCATACCGACGCGTTCGCCGACATTCGCCCCGCCGTGCTGGACGACTGGCGGCGCGCCCGGCAACAGGACGAGCTGGGCGCGGCAGTGGACCGCATCGTGGTCGGCTACCGGGCGCAGGTCGATCCCGGCGTGTTCGCCGATTGACGCGCGCCATGCTGCACCGCCTGCTTCCGCTGCTGCTGTGCATTTTGGCTGCACTGTCGCCCGTCAGGGCGCAGGCGCATGAAAGCCTGCCCATCGTCATCTCGCTCTGGGAAGCGGCGCCGGGCCGCTTCGTGGTGACGACGCGCCTGCCAGGCAATATCGATCCGGCGCAAAGGCCGCGCCTGTCGCTCGCCGCGCCGTGCAGGGCATCGGGCGCCGACGGCCCCACCCAGGTCTTTGCCTGCCCGCGCCGGGACCGCCCCGCCGCCAGGGCCGCCGCGTGGCCGGGCGGCGTGCCTGC
>JAPYSD010000108.1 GCA_029936705.1 Croceicoccus sp.
GTTCTCGACCACCTTGCGGCCGCGCGGATCATCGTCAGCGTTCGCCAGCATCTCGTCCACCCGCTCGGGCGAAGGGATGCGGGCCGACCCATAGATCACCAGCGTGGAACCGACGCCCGCTTCTTCCAGCATCGTCTCCGCCTTCAGCAGTTCCAGCTGAAAGCGGACGGGGCGCAGATCCTCGCGCAGCAGGAAATCGGTATCCTGGAACGCCAGCCGATAGGCAGGGTGGCGCGTCTGCACCGTGTCGTTGGGCGAGGCTTCGCTGAAGGCGGCCTCGTCCTCGGCGCGGTAGAACTTGCGGGGGGTCAGTTCGCGGTCGGCGTTTTCGGGCTTGCCGTGCGGGCCGGGCTGTCCCGGCTCGACCGGCGGTTCCTTGCGATCGGTCATTCTATCTCCATCATCCGCCGCGGGCGCTTGGCGGCCCCGGCGGTCTCTTGCCTGCGGCGTCTGCCACGCAAGCCGCGCCGCGCCAAGAGCGCAGATCGTCCTCCGCACGATATGGCGCTCGCGCACTATCGGCGACATTCGCTGACGGACAAAAGTTGAAATCCATTCTCATTAGCGTTAGGCGCATCCCGCAATCAACGGGAGGACCTATGCGCGTATCGACTCTTCTGGCCCTGGGTGCCGCCAGCCTTGCCATGGCCAATGCGGCCCATGCCCAGTCCGCGGGCGAGCAACCGGCCGAAGTGGGGACGGAAGAAACCGGCGAAGGCGACATCGTCGTATCCGCCGCGCGCACGCAATTGCCCGCCAGCGCCCTGCCCCTTACCATCGACGTGATCGATGCCGAGGCGCTGGACCGCCAGCTCGTCATTTCCGGATCGACGGTCGATGCGGTCTCGGCGCTGCTGCCCTCGTTCTCGCCCACGCGCGAAAAGCTGAGCGGCGCGGGCGAGAGCCTGCGCGGACGCTCGCCGCTCTATGCGATCAACGGCATCCCGCAGTCGACGCCGATCCGCGACGGATCGCGCGACGGCTATACCATCGACCCCTTCTTCATCGACCGGGTAGAGGTGATCTACGGCTCCAACGCGTTGCAGGGGATCGGCGGCACCGGCGGCGTGGTGAACCAGGTCACCGTCCCGGCCCCGGCGGCGGATGGCATGGCGGTTCGCACGCTGGTGCAGGGCACGGCGGCGGACGGGTTCTACGGCGAATCGCTGGGCGGCAAGGCGGCGGCGCTGGTCGGCTGGCGCGCGGGCGCGTTCGACGCATCGGTCGGCGGCGCGTTCGAACGGCGCGGCGCCTTTGTCGACGGGCGGGGCAACCGCATCGGCGTCGACGGCACGCAGGGCGAGATCCAGGACAGCGACAGCTGGTCGGTGTTCGGCCGCTTCGGCTATCAGCTGGCGGACGACGCCCGCCTGGAAGTGACCGCCAACCATTTCGAACTGGAAGGCAACAAGAATTATGTCATCGTGCCGGGCGACCGCGCGGCGGGCGTGCCCTCGTCCAGCGTCAGGGGCGAAACGCCGGGTGATCCTTCGTCGAACAAGGCGGACATGGTATCCGCCGCCTTCACCCACGGCGACCTGGGCGGCGGCGTGCTGGCGCTGCAGGGCTTCTACAACCGCACCAGCGACGTGTTCGGCGGCGGCGTCTTCGGGACATTCCAGGATCCCAGCATCGACCCCTCTGGCCAGCTGTTCGACCAGTCGGCCAACAAGTCGCGCAAGCTGGGCGGCAAGATCAGCTATGAACGCGCGGTGCCGGGCTATGAGGACCTGATCGTCACGCTGGGCTTCGACGCGCTGTTCGACACGACCGAGCAGATCCTGTCGCAAACCGGCCGCGCCTGGGTGCCCGAAACTGAGTTCCGCAGCCTCGCCCCCTTCGCGCAGGCGAACCTGAAACTGCTGGACGGCGTGCTGCGCTTGGCCGGAGGTCTGCGGCACGAGGACGTGAAGCTGACCGTCGACGACTACACCACGTTGGCATCCTATGGCGGCAACCTGGTCAAGGGGGGCAGCCCGTCGTTCGACAAGACGCTGCTGAACGGCGGCGTGATCGTCGAGCCCATCGACGGCGTGCGCGGCTATGCCAGCTATGCGCAGGGCTATACCATCGCCGATGTGGGCCGCATCCTGCGCGGCATCACCGAACAAGGGGTGGACATCGACGATTACGTCTCGCTCGAACCCGTCATCTCGAACAACCGCGAACTGGGGGTCGAGGTGGACCGCGGCCCGCTCAGCGCCAACGCCAGCTATTTCTGGTCGTCCAGCGACCTCGGCTCGCGGCTGGTGCTGACCGGCGACGGCATCTTCGAAGTGGTCCGCGCGCCCGTCGATATCGAGGGGCTGGAACTCAGCCTCGCGAGCCAGACCCCGGTGCCGGGGCTGGAACTGTCGGTCGGGTACAGCCACCTGATCGGGCGCACCGACGACGATGGCGACGGCGTGCTCGAAGCCGACCTCGATGGTGCCAATATCGCGCCCGACCGCGTCAATGTCGCGGCGGATTACGCCACCGGACGGTTCAGCGCACGCGCCCAGGCGCGCTTCTACCTCGCCCGCAGCTTCGATGGGCAACCGGCCGACGCCGCGTTCGACGGCTATGCGCTGCTCGACGCCTATGTCGGCTATCGCGCCGATTTCGGTTTGCTGTCGTTGGGCATCCAGAACGCGTTCGACGAATATAACCTGACCTATGACAGCGATACGGTACGCACCACCGACGACAGCCGCTTCTTCGCAGGCCGGGGGCGGACGATGACGCTTTCACTGCAGAGCGTATTCTGAGCGGGGGCGCGCCAATGCGTCTGCTGATCTGGCTGCATCGCTGGCTGGGCGGAGTGCTGGGGCTGGTGCTGGTGGTACTGGCCCTGTCCGGTACGGCGCTGATCTGGGAAGACGCGTGGATCGGCGTGCCCGGCGCGGATGATGCACCCGTCACCGACCCGGATGCCCTCGCCCACGCGGTCGAGGTGGCGCGCGATCACGGCGCCCGGCTGGACCGCATCACCTTTGCGGGTGACGCCTTCGGTCTCCACCAGGCCGCCTATGCCGATGGCAGCGGCGCCTATATCGACGGCAGCGGGCGGGTCGTCGATGCGTGGCAGGGCATGTGGGGGCGGCCCGAACTGTGGCTGTTCGACCTGCACCATTATCTGCTGGCGGGCGAAACGGGGAAGATCGTGGCGGGAATCGCGGGGCTGGCCGGGCTGTTCTTCACCGTGTCCGGCGCGATCATCTGGTGGCGCACGCGGCGCACCTTTGTCTTTCGCCTCTGGCCGCGCAGGTTCAGCCGCAGCGCCATCGTCCGCCAGCACCGCGATCTCGGCATCGTGGCCGCGCCCTTGCTCGCCGTGCTGTTCCTGACGGGCGCCGCCATGATCTTCGAACCGGTCCGGGACGCGCTGACCTTCCCCTTTGCCGAGAGGGCACCTGCCAGCCAGGAACCGTCATCCCGGATCGCGCCGGGGGATGTCCGGCAATTGCTGGCAAAGGCGCAGGGCATCTTCCCTTCCGCACAGCCGCGCCGGTTGCAGTTTACCGGGGACGGCCTGGTCCTCCGCATGAAGCAGCCCTTCGAATGGACGCCCAACGGCCGCACCTATCTGCGCGAGCAAGCCGGGCAGATCGCCATCGACGCACCCGACGGCCGTTTCGACAAGGCGGCCATGTCGGAGAAATTCTATCCGGTTCACTCGGGCACGGTCGGGGGCTTCGCGTGGAAGCTGGCCCTGACCGCCGCCGGGCTGGCGCTTGCCATGCTGGGGCTGTTCACAGTCTATAGTTTTTGGCGCAATCCGAACGCGCGGCCTGTGTCGGGAAGGGAACGGGCTGCTGCTCCAACGGCATTGGAACCCGCTGCCAATCCTTAATCGCGGCCGCTTTCTGCCTAGGCATCAGCGCGAAGACCGGGCGGAACGTCATGTTAACACTCTTGCGTCAAAGAAGATTCTTTGAATTTGGAGTGCTTTGGCGTGCGTCCACAGGACGGTTCCCTACAGTCCCGGCAAATGGAGGCCGCGTTCGACCCTGCGCCGATAGGCGACTGGGCGGACGATCGCGCTCGCGCGGAGACTGGCGTGATCGGCTGGCTGCGCGGCTTCTACGACTTCAAGGTCGACGTCGCCATATTCGTCGTCGTTATTCTGACTTTCGCGGCAGTGCTTTGGGGCGATTCGATCCGCGAGCAGAAGCTGTCGATCACGGGCCAGGCTGCCCATTTCAATCCCTATACCTACAGCGACGGCGACATGGGCGGCGCCAGCACCGTTGGATCCGATGCAAGGGCTGAATGGGCCTGGACCTGTAACATCAAACCCGGGGTCAAAGACCCATATTGCGGGTACGGCCTCGAACTCGAAGAGGCGGAAAAAGGAAAGCGATCAATCGACCTCTCACGGTTCGATCGTATCACGCTGACGCTGATTTATAGTGGTCCGCCCAACCGGCTGAAGGTATTGCTGAAGAACTTCGACCCCGCGTACAGCACTAAGGCGTCGGGCCCAAGCACTATGCCGGTCATCGCCGAGGTCGAGGTGAAGGAAGGGCGCAACACTTTCGACTTGACGCTCGATCAGTTCGTCATCGATCGCTGGTGGCTGGACGAACGCAACGCTTCCGGGCTGGAACTCGAGCCGGACTTGACGCATGTCGTCGCTATCGATTTCGTCTCGGGTTCAGGCGTAGCGCCGCGGGAATACACCGTTGCCGTCGAATCGGTCGTGTTCAACGGGATCGCGCTGACCCATGCGCAGTGGTACCTGCTGATCCTGGGCATCTGGCTGGTGCTGACCGGCTGCTTCCTCCTCTACCGCTTCTTCTCGGTCAAGCGCGGTTATGAGATGCGGCACCGCGCGCAAACCCGCGAAGGCCTGGCGCTTGCACAGGCGCGTTCGGCGGCCGAGGCGGCCAGCGCCGCGAAATCGCAGTTCCTCGCGAACATGAGCCACGAGCTGCGCACGCCGCTGAACGCCATCCTGGGCTATGCGCAATTGCTGGACCGCGAGGCGCTGACCGAGCGGCAGAAGGCCGCCGTCCATACCATCGACCAGAGCGGGCGGCACCTGCTGACGCTGATCACCGACATCCTCGACCTGTCGAAGATCGAGGCGGGGCGGCTGGACCTGCTGCCGGCGCCGTTCGACCTGCATGCGTGCATCGGCAACGTCGCCAACATGATCCGCCTTCGTACCGAGGAGAAGGGGCTGGATTTCACCGTCCACCTGGGCGACGATCTGCCGCACCAGCTGGTCGGCGATGCCAAGCGGATCCGGCAGATCCTGCTCAACCTGCTGGGCAATGCGGTGAAGTTCACCACCAGTGGCGAAGTCCGGCTGGCCGTGTCCGCCGTGACATGCGCTGACGAGCGCGTACGCATCCGGCTGGACGTCGCCGACACGGGCGGCGGGATCCAGCACGACCATATCGACCGCCTGTTCGAACCATTCGAGCAGGCCGGAACGGCCATCGACCGCAGCGGCGGCACCGGCCTCGGCCTCAGCATCACGCGCCAGCTGGTGCGGGCGATGGACGGTGAAATCACGGTCGAGAGCACGGTCGGCGAAGGATCGCGTTTCACGGCCGAGATCATGTGCGACCTTGCCGCGATAGACACCGGCGCCGGGCAACAGCGCCCCGCCCTGCCCGCGCTGTTCCGCGTGCTGGTGGTCGACGACGACCAGGCCACCTGCGATTATCTGTGCCAGGCGCTGACCGGCCTTGGCGTGTCGGCCTCCACCGCGAAGGACGGCGCCGGCGCGCTGGAGGCATGCGGCCGCGTGCTGCCCGACCTCGTGCTGATGGACCTGAAGATGCCGGGCATGGGCGGACTGGACGCCATCCGCCGCATGAAGATGAGCAGCGTGCTTCGCGAAGTGCCCATCGTCGCGATGACGGGCGCGACCGAAAAGACGAACGAGGCCGATGCGCTGGCTGCCGGCGCGGTTCGCCTGCTACCCAAGCCCGTCGACATCGACACGCTGGCCGAATGTATCTCTGCCTGCGCCGCAGCGCCCGCCGAACCGGTGGAGGACGCGGGAAGCGCGGCGGAATTCGCGATCCCGCCCGTCCAGCAGATGCAGCAGTTGCTGATGCTGGCGCGAGCCGGAAACATGCGCGGCGTCCGCGCCGAGGCGGAGCAGATCGCCGAACGCGACCCGCAGTTCAAGCCATTCGCGGACCGGCTGTGCGAACTTGCCGCCGCCTATCAATCCCCCGCCGTACTGAGGCTGGTGGAACAGAATATCTACGGGAGAGAAGCGGCGTGACGAACGAATTGGGGCCGGGACGGCCGACGATCCTGATCGTCGACGACAACCCGGTCAACCTGGGCGTCGTGGTCGATCACCTCGAACAGGCGGGTTACGACGTGCTGGTGGCGCTTGGCGGCAGGGAAGCGCTCGACCGCGTCCGCTATGCCGAGCCCGACCTGATCCTGCTGGATGTCATGATGCCGGACATGAGCGGGTTCGACGTATGCCGCCAGCTGCGTAGCGACGCGCAATATCGCGACATTCCCGTGATTTTCATGACCGCGCTCGCCGATGTCCAGGACAAGCTGACCGCGTTCGAGGCGGGCGGCGTCGACTTCGTCAGCAAGCCGTTCCAGATCGAGGAGCTGCAGGCCCGCGTCCAGACCCATCTGGCGCTGCGCAAGGCCCGGGCCGATCTGCTGGCACACAGCCAGGCGCTGGAGGCCGAGGTCAAGGCGCGCCGGGCGGCGGAACATCTGCTGCGCGAATCCGAGATCCGTCACCGCCGCCTGTTCGAATCCGCGGGCGACGCGATCCTGGTGATCGATTGCGCGAACGAGACGGTCGTCGATCTCAACGAACGCTGCGCCGAGCTGCTGGGCCTGTCGGGCGAACACTGCGTCGACATGCCGATCGGCCAGCTCGCCTGTTTTTCCGAGAAGCTGGGCGCCAGGGACGTGCTGGCCGCCCTGCGCGAGGAACGGCAGATGAAATGGCCCGAATGGTCGTGGGAGCGACCCGACGGCGAGCTGATCCATGCCGAGGTCATCGGCAATACCTACGAAGCTGCCGGCCGCCTCCTTGCCCAGTGCACCCTGCGCGATATTCGCGTCCGCAAGGCGGCCGAGGCGCGCGTGCGCTACCTGGCGCTGCACGATGCGCTGACCGGCCTTCCCAATCGCACGATGCTTATGGACCGCCTTCAGCAGGCGATCGCGCACGCGCGGCGCCATGGCGAGCAGATCGGACTGCTGCTGCTCGACCTCGATCATTTCAAGCATATCAACGACAGCCTCGGCCATTTCATCGGCGATGAACTGCTGGAACAGGTCGCCCGGCGGCTGCGCTCGGTGCTGAGCGAGGGCGGCATCGCCGCGCGGCTGGGCGGCGACGAATTCGTCGTCGTGGCGACCGGACTGACCGGCCCGCACGATGCGGAGCGCCTGGCGCAGCGCATCTCGGACAATCTGCGCGAACCGTTCCTTGTCCAGGGGCGCCGCCTGCACGCGGGGGCCAGCATCGGCATCTGCCTCTTCCCGGGCGACGGCGACAGCCCGGCCGCCCTTCTGCAGGCCGCCGACACCGCGATGTACCAGGCCAAGAAGCGCGGGCGCGGCAATTTCCGGCTGTTCAGCGCCGACCTCAGCATGGCGGCGGACCGGTGGCACACGCTGTCGAACGACCTGCACGGCGCCTGCGAACGCAACGAGTTCGTCCTGCACTACCAGCCCCAGATCTCGGTCGAGACCGGCAGCGTGATCGGGCTTGAGACATTGCTGCGCTGGCATCACCCCGTGCAGGGCCTGATTGCGCCGGGCCTCTTCATCCCGCTGCTGGAAGAGCACGGCAAGATGGTCGATGTGGGACGCTGGGTGCTGAAACAGGCCTGCCTGCAGAACGCCGCGTGGCAGGCGCAGGGGCACCCGCCGGTGCGGATCGGCGTCAACCTGTCGGCCCAGCAGTTCTATCGCGGCGACATCGTCCGGACGGTCGAGGAAGCGCTGGACGAATCCGGCATGGCGCCCCACTGGCTCGAGCTCGAACTGACCGAGAGCCTGACCATGGACGATACCGAGGCAACGCTGCGCATCATGCGCGAGCTGAAGGCGCTGGGCGTGATGATCTCGCTCGATGATTTCGGCACCGGCTGGTCGGCGCTCGGCTATCTCAGCCGTTTCCCGCTCGACCGGATCAAGATCGACCGCTCGTTCGTGCGCGACCTGATCAACGATTCCAGCACGGCGGCCATCGTGAACAGCATCCTCGACCTTGCCCGGCAGCTCAACCTGGACTGCGTGGCCGAGGGCGTGGAGACCGCCGCGCAGCTTGAGCATCTGCGCCAGAACCGCTGCCCGGGGATTCAGGGCTTCTACTTCAGCCAGGGCGTAGAGATGGAAAACGTGCCCGCGATCCTGCAGGACGCGATCCCGCGCGCGCCGCTGCTTGCGTCGCTCGCGCAGAAGCGCTGCGCGTAGAACCGCGCCGTTCGGGCCGCGCTACCCCGCGTTGCCACCCCGGCTGTTCGAACCGATTGCTGCGCCGCATAGGCTGCAGCAGGAACGGACCCCTTTGTCGTCGGTTGCGTGCACGAATATACGCGTGCCGCGCCGGTTGACCGGTCGCCTCCCCCGGGGAAGCGAATGTGCCCGCTCGCGCATACCCTGTCCTTCGCATGCGGCGCCAACCACCTTGCTAATACCTGGATTACCGATTGCCTTCCCCGATGCCCACTCGCCGCTTCGCCTCATTACTCGTCCTGTTGGGCCTGATGCTTGCCCTGCCCTCGCAGGCGCTGGCGCAGTTTCGTGTTCCCGAACCGGCCGAGGCCGCGCCCGAAGCCGCCGACCCGCTCAAGCGCGAAACGCCGCGATCGGCGGTCACCGCCCTGATCAGTGCGCTTGCCAAGCAGGACTATGAACGGGCTGGCAATTATTTCGCGCTGGAGGACGACGATCCCGAGCAGGCCGCGCGGCTGGCCCGCGCGCTGCAGGCATCGCTCGATTCGGGCGGGCAGCTCGTCCCTT
>JAPYSD010000668.1 GCA_029936705.1 Croceicoccus sp.
CAACCCCTGCGGCAAGCTGAAGCTCAAGGAATTGCGCTGCGGCACCTGGGGCGGTTTCGTGTGGTACACGATGGACGACGTCGGCCCCTCGCTCGAGGAATATCTCGAACCCATGGTCGCGCTCTATCGCGGCTATCCGATGGATACGGCCGTGCGCGTCGCGTGGTACCGGATCGAGATCGATGCCAACTGGAAATTCGTCACCGACAATTTCTCGGAAAGCTATCACACCCGCACCGCGCATCCGCAGGTGCCGCCGTGGATCGACCAGGACGTCGATTCCGCCCGGCACGAGATGTGGCCGGGGGGGCATGGCCGTACGGTCCAGCCGATGCGCCCGTCCCTGTCGGACCGCCCCGAAGGCGGCGGCAACGCCATGTTCGAGGCGGAGCTGCGCAAGTGGGACATCGATCCCGATAAATACGCCAGCTACGAGGATTTCGCGCTGCAGGGCTGGAAGGACCTGAAGGCCGCGAAGCAGAAGCTGTGGGCGGAAAAGGGCTATGTCCACTACAAGGACATGAACGACGAGGAGATCACCGACAGCCCGCACACGGTGATCTTCCCCAATGTCACCATCAGTTTCCTGCCCGACAATCTGGTCTTCTTCCGCTCCGAACCGCACGCCGAAGACCCTGAGAAATGCTATTTCGACCTGTGGTGCATGGCCTTTCCGGTCGAAGGGCAGACCACGGTGGAATCGATCATGGCCGGCCCCAAGCCGCTGCGCGAAGTCCTTGAGTGCGAGCATCGCAAGTTCGGCGGCGGCGACGGTATCCCCGAACTGCGCGATCAGATCGTGTTCCAGGACATGGAACTGGCCGAGAACATGCAGGCGGGCATGCATTCGCGCGGCTACACCGATGCCTATCTGTCCGACCAGGAAACCCGCGTGCGCTTCTTCCACGAAGTGCTGAACGACTGGCTGGAGGGGCGGCGGCCCTGACGAAGCGGGGCTTCGGTGCCCCCTCCCCTACCCTGCGTCTGCGCGGCACTTGCTGCGCCTGATGTTGCGCAGCAAATTTCGGCGGTCGAGCTCTTTGGAGCGTCGTGTTACGGCTCAATAGCCCCTCAGACGCGCCAGGAGCCTCTCTCAGGGCAATCCCGCCGTCTCGGCCAGCTCAGACCCCAAGGCGGTCAGGCTCTCGTCCTCATGAGCCTCCGGGGCGCCGATGGCGGGTTTGCGGCGGATATGGTCGCCGCTCGTCACGGCATGCACCAGGAATTGCCCCAGATCGCCTTCTCGGCAGCGGAACGCGCCCTTGGGCAGCTTGCGCTCTCCTACCAGCAATTCGCCGGTCGCGGGCTTGTCCAGCAGCCAGCCGGGCCGCACCGCGGTCCATTCCAGGTCCGGCTCTGCTTCAAGCAGGCTTTCCATCTTGCGCATCTCCGTAAGGATGTTGTGGAGCGCTGGAACAACCGAAGCCCTGAACCATACGGGCAGCTCAGGCTGTTCCTCGACGAAGGCGGCGGAAATCACGGCGATGCGCGCTATCGCCATCTGCCGCGCCGCTTCGACGATACGCCGCGTGCCCTTGCTGTAGAGCGGCGGCGGGTCCAGCGCATTGCCCGGCGTGAACGCCACGCCCAGCGCCGAGATGATCGCGTCGCATCCCTCAAGCGCGGGAGCGAGATCGTCTTCCAGCACATTGGCGGCGCGATAGGTGACCCCGGCGATCCGCTCGTCATCCGCGGGTGGGTGC
>JAPYSD010000669.1 GCA_029936705.1 Croceicoccus sp.
CATTTCCCTTCCCGACCAGCTGCGCGACTGGATCGATGGCCAGGTCGCCTCGCGCGGGTACGGCAATACCAGCGAATATGTCCGCGAACTGATCCGCCGCGACCGCGAGAGGGAGCGGCTGCGCGGCCTGCTGATGGACGGTGCGGCATCGCCCGCGGGGCCGGTGGCGGACGACGCGTTCTTCGACGGCCTGCGCGCCCGCGCATCCTGACCGGTGGCGGCGCGGCGCGTCGTCCTGCGCGAAGCGGCGCGCGGCGACCTTGAACAAGCGACCGACTGGCTGCTGGCCGAAGCGGGGCGCGATACCGCGCTTGCCTTTGTCGATGCGGCGCAGGCCGCGATGCGGCGCATGGCCGAACGGCCCGGCACCGGATCGCCGCGCTGGGCGCACGAGCTGAACCTGCCCGGCCTGCGCTCGATGCGGGTCAAGGGGCACGACTGGCTGATCTTCTACATGACTTACGATGACCGCATCGACGTGTGGCGCGTGCTGCATGGCGCGCGCGACATCGGCGGCGCGCTGGATGCGCCTGCGGGTACAGGTGAGCACTGATCCGCCTTTCGGGGAGCTTTGCCCGCATTGACGCATTGGTTTCGAACTACCCCGTTCACAGTAGAAGCAGGAGCCATCCATGGACCAGGACATCGAGAACCGCATCCGCGAACGCGCATACGAAATCTGGGAAGAAGAAGGCCGCCCCGAAGGCCGCGAGGCACAGCACTGGCAGCAGGCCGCGGGCGAGATCGCCGACGCCCAGCGCGAGAGTCGCGAAACGGCCGGCAAGGGCGGCGCGAAACCCTCGGGAACGACGCGCAAGAAGGCGGCGAAACCGGCCGCGGCCGCCGACGGTTCGGGCAAGACCGTTGCCAAGACGAAGACCGGTATTCGCAAGCCGCGCGCGAAAAAGACGCCTTCGTCCTGACCGGGTGAGCGCTTTCGGAACGATGGCGCGGCGCCGGCATTAGGAAAGGGTGTCCCTCTTTCGCGCCGGAGCCTGACCTTGCCCCATCCTCTATGCCTTCTGTCGACCGAACCCCAGCAACTTGGCGGGGCGCGATCCGGAGGGATGGAGGACTTGCTGGCGCAGGCAGGCGCCAACGGCGCATCGGCGCTGGTATGGCGCAGCGACCGGGGCCTGCTGGAAGGCCAGCCGCCCGTCCCTGCCGAGGTGGTCGAGGAATGCCGCCGTCACGGCCTGCGCATCGTCCTTCGCGCCAATTTGCGCCGCCTGCCGGTCGATCACCCGCTGGTGCGCGCCCATCCTGAGAAGTTCCATGTCCGCCGCTCGCTGCACGAGCGCGGCACCGTCGATCCGCGCCAGACGCTAACGCCAAGCGGTGAAGCGATGGCCCGTCTTGGCGAGGGTGCGAGCGAGGAGGTTGTGCAGGCGCTGTGCACCAGCCTTTCCGCCCTGAACAAGGCAGGCGTGGACGGGCTGTGGATCGAGGAAGCGGACCGCATCGCGCCTGCCGTGCTGGAACGGCTGATCGCGGCCGCGAAGGGCAATGGCGATTTCCTCGTCGTGACCGGATCGGGTTCGGGTGACGCAGGCGCCGACTACCTGATCTGCGAAGCCGGACAGCGCGCAAGCGATCCCACGGCGCTGGCCGATGCGGTCGAGGCGCTACGCCAGTCCGGTCCGGTGCTGTGCGATGCCAGCGGGCTGGCGCGCAATGATTCGCGTCTGGTGGAAAG
>JAPYSD010000670.1 GCA_029936705.1 Croceicoccus sp.
GCTGATGCAGGCGGGCATGCCCTATCGCATCGTGGGCGCCAACATGTGGTATGCTGCCTGGCTGGGCGCAAACACCGACTATGGCGACCGCGCCCGCCTGCTGCGCGAACTGGACAGGCTGGCGGCGCTGGGCGTCAACAATCTGCGCATCATGGCGTCGGGTGAGGAAGGCCCGCTGGAGAATTCGATCAGCCCCGGATTCACCCGCCGCGACGGATCGCCCAATACCGAACTGCTGCAAGGCCTTGATTTCGCCATGGCCGAGATTGCCCGGCGCGGCATGACCGCGGTGCTGGTGCTGTCCAATTTCTGGGAATGGTCGGGCGGGCTGCAAACCATCCTGTGGCGCGCCACCGGCGAGTACATGGACATGGGCGATCCGGCCCACCCGTGGCCCGCCTTCGCCGACGCGACCGCGCAATTCTATGACAATGGGCAGGCCCGTTCGCTCTATGCCGATCACGTCGAAGCGATCGTATCGCGCGTCAACAGCGTGACCGGCACGCCCTATCGCGACGATACAGCAATCCTCAGCTGGCAGCTTGCGAACGAACCGCGTCCCGGCGGCTCGGCCGGTGCCATCGATGGATCGCTGGATGCCTATTACGAATGGATCGGCGAAAGCGCGGCGCAGATCAGGGCGCTCGATCCCCACCACCTCGTCTCGCTGGGCCAGGAGGGAACGATGGCCACGGCGGGCGACCAGGATATCGTGCTGCGCGCGCACCGCGATGTCGATTATGTCACGGCGCATATCTGGCCGCTTAACTGGGACTGGGTTTCGGGCGACGACCTGGAAGGCACCTGGCCGGTCGGCAAGCGCAAGACGGCGGATTACATCGCCGCGCACGAGCAGATCGCCGCCACGCTGAACAAGCCGCTGATCATCGAGGAGTTCGGATTTCCCCGCGACGGGGAATCCTATTCACCGCAGGCCACCACCCGTTTTCGCGCGCTATTCTACCGCGAGATCTATGCCGCGGTGGAAGCAAGCTGGCGAAACGGCGGGCCGCTGGTCGGCAGCAATTTCTGGGCCTGGAACGGCGAAGCGCGTGCGCAGCATGACGATGCCCGCTTCGTTGCAGGCGACCGCAGCTACATGGGCGACCCGCCGCATGAGCCGCAGGGCTGGTACGGCAATTTCGACAGCGACCGCGACATGTTGGCCCTGATCCACGACCATGCGCGGAAAACCTGCCTGGGCCTGGCGTCGAACTGTCCGGGTTAACGGCGCTGAAATGGCATCGATGGGCACGATTCTGACCCGAACGTGCCCACCAGATGCCAATTCGTGACCAATTAGTGGTTGTGCCGCGGCAGTTTTCGCGACGTTCCGCGGTACTTCAACGCGAAGTCCATGACGCCGCCCTCACCCAGCTGGCCGGTCTTTTCGCGGAACAGCTCTTCCCAGGGCGTGTTCGATTCCGGCACCTCGGGCGACGGGTCTTCTGACTGCCGCCGCGCGATCTCGGCATCGTCGACCAGCGCGTTGCAGGTGCCGTTATTCAAGTCGACGCGTATCGTGTCGCCATTGCGCAGCCACGACAGCCCTCCCCCCGCGGCGCTTTCGGGCGAGACGTTGAGGATCGACGGGCTGTCGCTGGTCCCCGACTGGCGGCCGTCGCCCAGCGTGGGTAGCCACTGGGTGCCGCTGCGGATCAGCGCGTCGGGCGGCTGCATGTTCACCACCTCGG
>JAPYSD010000109.1 GCA_029936705.1 Croceicoccus sp.
CCATGCCGGTCTCGGCGACATGCGCCTCCCCGATCTCGCGCCCCCAGCCGCCCCAGACGGTGCCCGCAAGTTTAGAGGTCACGTCCTCGGACAGGCCCATCGCCTTGCCGACCTCGCGGATCGCCATGCGCGGGCGGTAATGGATGACGGTGGCGCACAGCCCCGCGCGGTGCCGCCCGTATTTCTCATAGATGTGCTGGATCACTTCCTCGCGCCGCTCATGCTCGAAATCGACGTCAATGTCGGGCGGCTCCTTGCGCTCCTCGGAAATGAAGCGGTCGAACAGCAGGGCATGGCGAGCAGGGTCGACGGCCGTGATCTCGAGGCAATAGCACACCGCCGAATTGGCCGCGCTGCCGCGCCCCTGGCACAGGATCGGCGGATCGACGCCGCGCGCGAAATCGACGATGTCCTTGATGGTCAGGAAATAGCGGGCAAGGTCCAGCTTCTTGATCAATGCCAGTTCGCGGACCACGACGGCGCGGATCGTGTCGGGCAGTCCGTCGGGATAGCGGCGCTCTGCCCCTTCCCACGTCAGCACTTCCAGGTGCTGCTGCGGCGTGCGGCCCTGGGGATAGATCTCGTCCGGATATTCGTAGCGCAGCTCGTCCAGGCTGAAGCGGCACCTGTCCGCAAGGTCGCGCGCGGCGGCGATCGCATGGGGCCAGCGCGCGAACAGGCGCTGCATTTCCTGCGGCGATTTCAGGTGCCGTTCGGCATTGGCGTCGAGCAGATAGCCTGCCTTAGCCACCGTGGTCTTGTGGCGGATCGCGGTCATCACGTCCTGCAGCGGGCGGCGGTCGGGCGCATGGTAATGCACGTCATTGGTCGCCAGGATCGTCATCCCGTTGTCCCGCGCGAGCGCATCCAGACGCTCGATCCGCGCGACATCGTCACCGCGGTACAGATGGCTGGCCGCGATATGGCGCAGGGACGGCATCAGCCGGCCCAGGTGCGGGACCAGTTCGGCAAAGGGCAACTGCCGCGCGACGGGCCCGGCCTGCCCGCCATTCAGCGGAATGACATTGCCGGGAAGATCGACATGGATCCCGCTGTCCAGATCGGGCGGCGCGGTCAACACCAGGTGCAGCGCCCCGCCCCCGTCGTCCGCCGCGTGATCGGCCAGCATGGCGATATCAATCTCGCACACGCCCTTGTCCTGCCAGTCGCCCGACAGCGTCTGCATGCGCCCCCTGCTGATCAACCGCGACAACCGGCCATAGGCGCCGCGCGTCTCGGGATAGGCGAGAAAGGCCAGCCCTTCGACTGTTTCGATGCGGGCGCCGATGACGGGCCGCAGCTTCATGGTCTCGGCCTCGGTATGGACGCGCACGACACCGGCCAGCGAATTGGCATCGGCGATCCCGATCGCGTCATAGCCAAGGCTGCGTGCGGCCATGACCAGGTCGACCGCGTCGGATGCACCGCGCAGGAAGGTAAAGCACGACACCAGCCCCAGCTCGACGAAGGGGGCCTTCGCGGGAACGTCTATCGCATCGGGATCAAGCTCGATCCGGCGGCGGTCTGGCGTAAGCGGAGCGTCGGGCATGAAGGCACCGTCGCGGTCCTAGGCGCGCGGCCATGCACAGGTTTCCCCATGCCATGCCCGCCTGTCCACATGGATACCCGCAGGCTTAGGCACAGGCTTGTCCACAGGCTCTCCACAGCAGGCAGCGCGCCCGGCGGTCACGCCAGCGCCTCCAGCCGCGAGGCGACGGCGGCCAGGTCCTCGTCGAACAGGCGCGTCTGCTCCTCGCGCGCGGCTCCCTCCAGGCGGAGCAGATAGGACGGGTGCGCCGTCACCCACAGCTCGCTGCCATCCTCAAGCTCGATGGGCTTGCCCCGCGCCTTGGTGATCGAGACCGTCTTGCCCAGCATGGACCTGGCCGCGCTGGCACCCATCGCCAACACCAGCCGCGGCTTCACGATCGATCGCTCGGCCTCTACCCACCAGCGGCAGATGTCGATTTCCTTGGCGGCGGGCGACTGGTGCAGGCGGCGCTTCCCGCGCTGCACATATTTAAAATGCTTGACCGCATTGGTGACATAGGCGGCCTTGCGGTCGATCCCGGCCTGTTCCAGGTGCACGTCCAGCAACTGCCCGGCGGGGCCCACGAAGGGGCGGCCCTGCTGGTCCTCCTGGTCGCCGGGCTGTTCGCCCACGATCATCAGCGGAGCCGCGGCCGGCCCCTCGCCCATCACCGCCGTGTTGTGCAGTTCGCCGATCGGGCAGCGGGCACAGGCATGGATCGCCTTGTCCACCGCGCTCAGCGTCTCGGGCCGCTCTTCCTCGTCCATCGCACCTGCCGTCACCATCGCTGCCTCTCGCGCCTGCGCGCCCGCGACGAGCTCGGGAATGAGCTGCGCCTCGGGCATGTTCTTCCAGTACTTGCGGGGCATTTCCTTGAGCATGGCCCCGATCTTCAAACGCGCCGGGTTGAAGATGGATGCGTAATAACCGCGCCACATCTCCTCGACCGGGTCGCCCGTGGGCGCATCGGCACGCGTCGCCGGGGGGCCTTCGCGCAAGGTCTCGCCATCCCAGTGCAGGCTGCCGCGCGGGGTCAGGATCGACCAGCGCATGTTGGCGAAACGGCGGGTGAAGAACCCCGCGTTATGGCGCAGGATATGATGGAACGGTTCGAACCAGGCGACGAAATACTCGCCCTCCTCATGCTCGACCTCGCGAAAGCGCAGGAAGGCGCGCATCTTGTGGATGTCGCGGCGAACGGCGCGCGCCATGTCGGCCATGGCGCGGACATCGGCATCGGCTGCATCCTCGATCAGCCGCGGTTTGGACTGCAGCCGCCACAACACGCGATAGAGCAGGTCGAAGCGTTCCGGGTCGGAATGCATGATGACCGTCTTCGCGATTTCCATGAAGCGGCGCGATACGCGCGGCTGCGCGGCGTCCCGGTCGGGCACCGGCAGCCGGCGGTCGCCATGGGTGAACAGGTTGCCTGCCGAACCGCCCGGTTCGGTCCACGCGATACGGTCCGGCGGCACGTCGGCCATCACCATGCGCCGCGCATGATCGCGCCATTCGGCGAAATCGTCCGCCGCGGCCATCGGCACCACGTGATAGGCGCCCAGCCGGACATGCTGAAGCGCGGTCATGCGGCGAACAGGTCCAGTTGCCGCCCCGTGTCGGGCGCCACCAGCGCCTTGAGGTCGGCGCGGTCGGTCAGCGTGATGGGCCGCCAGTCGGCGGTGACAATGAAGGGCCGCAGCTTGGCGACCGACACAGTCAGCTTGGCGATATCGTCCAGCCGCAGGGTGCGATGCCGCCGCGCGCTCAGGATCTGGCCCACCCCGCGCGTGCCCAGCCCCGGCACGCGCAGCAGCGCCTCTTTCGGTGCGCGGTTCACGTCGACGGGAAAACTCTCGCGGAACTTCAGCGCCCAGGCCAGCTTGGGATCGATGTCCAGCGGCAGCATGCCGTCCGCACCGGCGGCCTGCGCCACCTCGCCGGGCGAATAGCCGTAGAAGCGCATCAGCCAGTCCGACTGGTAGAGGCGGTGCTCGCGGATCAGCGGCGGGCGCTTCAGCGGCAGCACGGCACTGGCGTCGGGAATGGGGCTGAAGGCAGAGTAATAAACGCGCCGCAGCCGGTGCTGGCCGTAAAGCGCGCTTGCCCGGTTGACGATATCGGCATCGCTGGCCCCGTCGGCCCCGACGATCATCTGCGTCGACTGGCCCGCGGGCGCATAGCGGGGCGCATGGCGAAAACGCTTCTTCGCGTCCCGCGCCTCGGTAATGGCGTTGTTCA
Organism: Croceicoccus sp.; assembly: GCA_029936705.1. Lineage (GTDB taxonomy): Bacteria > Pseudomonadota > Alphaproteobacteria > Sphingomonadales > Sphingomonadaceae > Croceicoccus. Next base: position 3,770 of record JAPYSD010000109.1, read on the forward strand.
TCGTGCCCATCGCGCCGTCGATGGTCTGCGCGTTCTTGTCGGGCGCCAGCCGCACCAGCCCCGCCACGGTGGGCAATTCGACATTGATCGACACACGGTCGGCATAAAGCCCGGCGCGGCGCACGATCTCGGCATCGGCCTCGGGAATGGTCTTGAGGTGGATGTAACCGCGGAAATCATGCTCCTCGCGCAGGATGCGCGCGGTTTCGACCAGCTGCTCCATCGTGTGGTCGGAATTGCGGATGATGCCCGAGGACAGGAACAGCCCCTCGATATAATTGCGCTTGTAGAACGAGAGCGTCAGGTCGGCGACTTCCTGCGGCGTGAAGCGCGCCCGCTCCACGTTCGAGCTCTTGCGGTTCACGCAGTAGTGGCAATCGAAGATGCAATGGTTGGTCAGCAGCAGCTTGAGCAGCGAGATGCATCGTCCGTCGGGCGCATAGGCGTGGCAGATGCCCATGCCCTCGGTGGACCCGACGCCCTTGCCCCCGCGGCTGTCGCGCTTGTTCGTGCCCGACGATGCGCAGGACGCATCATACTTGGCGGCATCCGCCAGCACCTTCAGTCTTTCGATTATCGTTTTCTGTGTCATGTGCGACTCCGGCGTTCACTATACGTTCCATTCCGGCGCATGACCAGAGGCGATGCGGATTTCATGAAAACGATGGGTCCGAAGATCGGGAAACCGTGCGAACGCAGCCTGTCGCCGCGCAAAGCTGTCAAATCCTGTTAACTATTTATCTGGCCTTCCGGGGCGAGATGGTGGATAATGGCGCAAACGCTCTCCCGATGAAGGGTCGGCGTCTTTCAGGGCATGGGTCGGATCGAATAGCACGGAAGGCCTCCGTGTGTGGGCGGCGAGGTCTTGGCCTCGCCGTCCTTCCGTTCGGGTTGGGATCATCCGAACAGGCCCTGCATGTACCAGTCGGGCGCATTGCCCCGGCCATCGCCGACCAGCCCCAGCCGATAGATCCAGAACCGCCGCCCCTCGCGGTCCTCGATCCGGTAGTAGTCGCGCAGCCGCGCCGAGCCCTTTTCACGCCACCATTCGGGCGCGATCCGTTCGGGCCCCTCGGCGCGCATCACGTCATGCACCTTGTCGCGCCAGCGAAAGCGCTGGGGCAGGCCATCGGGCGTGGCATAGAGCACCGCGATCATCTCCGCCCTGTCCAGCAGCTTGAGCGGGCGGGCATGAAAGGCGAAGCTTTCCTGTCCTGCAGGCACGGGGTCCAGGGGCGCCTTCCAGCGCTGCGCGCGTTCGGGCACATGGCTGGCATGGACAACGGGCCGCCGCACGGCCTGCGCGCCCAGCCGCGATGTCAGCCTGTCCACGCAGGCCGCCAGGCTGGTGCCATGCACCTGCGCCGAAGCGTCGAGATCGGCCTGCGCCAGTTGCAGCGGTTCGGCCCAGCGGGTGACGAGCCGCGCCATTTCTATGCCCAGCCCGGCATCGATGGTGGCGATACGCTCGGCAAACAGGCGGCAGACATGCGCCGCATCGCGCGTTGCCGCGGCCAGTTCCAGCGTGCGAAGCACCACTTCCCCGTCCACGCGCCAGCACGCCAGTTCCAGCCTGCGCGCGCCCTCGCCCCGCCCTTCCAGCTTGCGCATCATGGCCGCGGCCAGATCGGACAGCACCGTTTCCAGCAGAGGCAGGTGGCGGATTGGCTCCATCAGGCGCAACTGCACCATGGCGGGCGGATTCTCGACCACCGGCAGCATCGGTTCGGGCACCAGCCCGATCATCTGGTCGCGCCGCATCAGCGGATTGGCCATCGCCGAACGGCGGTTGCGGAAACGGCGCGACAGCGCATCGCGGCCGATCCCGTCAAGGTCGCCCATCCGCTTCAGCCCCAGCCGGCGCAGCACCAGCAGGACGTCATCGTCCAGCCGCAAGGCCGCGATCGGCAATTGCGCAAGGCTCGCGCCGATATCCTCGCCCTCGGCCAGTACCAGCCCGCCGCTGCCGGCGCGCGCCGCGCCGAAATGCGCCAGTGCCCAAGCCGCGCCCGCCGTGGGGGCGATCGCCAGCCGCACGGTCAGCCCGCGCCGCTTGAACACGCGCGCCGCATCGTCGATCAGGCGCTGCTCACCGCCGAAGAGATGCGCTGCCCCGGTGACGTCGACGATCACGCCGTCGGGCGGGTCCAGCGCGCTCCACGGCCCCCAGCGCTGTGCCCAGACGGCCAGCCGTTCCAGAAAGGCCAGGTCGCCCGCCGGATCGGCGGGGCGCACGTCCAGCCCGGGGCAGATGGCGCGGGCGTCGGCCAGCATGGTACCGGTTCGCACGCCTGCCGCCTCGGCCGCGCGGGTGGTGGCGGTGATGCGTGGGCCATGGGCCGTTTCGACGATCAGGGCGAGCGGGCTTTCTTCCCCGCCTTGCGCGTCAGCCTGCTGCCAGCGATCGATCGCCAGCCGCGCGCACCAGATCGCCAGCACGCGCCGGTTGGGCGTGCGATCGCTGGTCGGCGGCATCGTGATCGACCGGGCTGGCGGAGAGGATTGCTTCCCCATCGCCTGCTCCCTCGCCAGTGGCCAATTCGGGCCTGATCCACCACGCACCCGGGCGCAGGCCGCGCGCGCGGAACAGTTCCCCCCGCCAGCCCGGCAGGCCCGGCGCCTGCGGATTCCAGCGCGAAGGCCGTGACGCGGCGGAACGCACGTCCCACCTCATGCGCGCCGCGCCCAGGTCGCGCCGGGCATCCATACGCACCAGCCACAGCGGCACGCGGTGCCGTTCCGCGGCCAGCACCAGCCGGCGCGAGGCGGTGAAATCCAGCGCCCGCGGATTTCCCGCGATCTCTCCGATCACGAAGGCCAGGTCGCGGCAGCGCACGCCTTCCTCCAGCGCGAACAGCGCGTCCTCTGCCGTTCGGGCCGTGACATGGATCAGCCGGTGCGCCAGGTCGCGCGGCAGGCCGGGCAGAAACGGCCTGCCCCCTGCGCGAATGGCCGAGGCATCCTGCACCCACAGAAAGGCCCGCTCGTCCTTCACTTCCTTCAAGGCATGTTCGTGCAGGGGTCGAGGCGCCGCGCGGGCCAGTTCGAGGGCCAGTGCCGCCCCCGCCCCTTCGTCGGCAGGGGCAAAGATCTCTCCCGTCCCGCGAAAGGCGATGGCGGGGTTCCAGCCCTGCCCCTGCGCGCCCTGCGCCATACCATCGTCCGGCGCGCCTTCGAGCCAGTGTGCCGCAGCCAGTTCGGCGGCAGGGAAAACCCCGTCCGGAAGCTGGTCGGCATCGACGTCGGGGGCGGGGGAACGGGTAATGACAGGCTCCGTACAGCAGGCGAATCGGGAATCGGGAACGGGTTATGTTCTTATTATGTTCCCGCCTGCGCGTCCATTGCCCCAAGAGGAAAAGGAACGGCTGTCCCCGCTGTCCGTTGCATTGGCAAGGAAACACCGAACCGAAGGACAGCTCGATGAAATACAAGGAAGGCAACCCCGACGAACTGAAGGAAAAGTTCTGGAAGGCGATGGCCTCGTCCCCGTTCGTGATGCTGCAGCTGGACAAGGATCCGGACAGCACCGCCCCGATGACCGCGCAGCTGGACAAGGATGCCAATCACGCGATCTGGTTCTTTACCTACAAGGACAACCATTTCGCGAAAATGGGTCCCGCCAATGCCAGCTTTGCCTCCAAGGACCACAAGATGTTCGCCCGCTTCCACGGCAACCTGGTCGAGGAAACGAGCCGCGAACGCCTTGAAAAGCAATGGGACAACACGGTCGAGGCCTGGTTCCCGGGCGGCAAATCCGACCCGAACCTGCTGATGATCCGCATGGACCTGGGCGATGCCACCATCTGGGACGGCGATCTTGGCCTGACGAACACGGCCAAGATGATGCTGGGCATGGATGTCACCGACGATGTCGGCAAGAACCACACCGAAACGACCCTGTAACGATAAAGGGCCGCCCCACCGGCGGCCCTTTTGCTATGCGGATCCGAGCAGGCCGGGGAACAGGCCGAACAGCAGGATCAGGAATACGGCCAGCGGCGCCAGCCAGGCCATTACCAGCCGATAGACCGTCAACATTCCGGCCGACAGTCCCGTTTCCGCCGCGACAAGCTTGCGATCGGCGCGCCAGCCGATGAACAGCGATACGCCCAATGCCGCCAGCGGCAGCATGACCTTGCCCGTCAGGCCGTCGATCGAATCCAGTATGTCGTTGCTGGCGAAGATCCCCCAGAACCATAGCGGCCGGACATCCGACAGCACGTTATAACCCATCGCGCAGAACAGCCCGATGACATAGGCGCCGCCGCCCACCACCAGGGCCGCGTGCAGGCGCTTGAGCCGGAAGCGATCGATGACCCACGCGACCGGCCCCTCCAGCAGCGAGATCGAGCTGGTCAGCGCGGCAAAGAAGATCAGCACGAAAAAGGCCAGTCCGATCAGCGACCCCGCCGGCATCTGCGAGAATGCGACCGGCAGCGACTGGAACACCAGCACCGGCCCTGCCGCCGGGTCGAGGCCCACGGCGAAGACGATCGGGAAGATCATCAGCCCCGACAGGATCGCGACGCCGGTATCGGCAGCGGCGATCATGCCCGCCGTAGGCGCAAGCCTGATGTCGTCGCCGACATAGGCGCCATAGGTGATCAGCGCCGCCGACCCCAACGAGAGCGAGAACAAAGCCTGGCCCAGTGCCTCGTTCACGGCGACGGGTGTCAGCTGCGAGAAATCGGGCGTGAACAGGAACGCCAGCGCCTGCGCGAATTCGCCGGTGAAGGCGCCGTAGATGGTGATCGCGACCAGCAGGACGAAGAACGCGGGCATCAGCGTGCCTGCCGCCTTCTCGATCCCGTCGTGAACGCCGTTGGCGACGATCAGCACGGTCACCACCATGAAGATCGTGTGCATGCCGATCATCGTGCCAAGGCTGCCGAACAGCGTGCCCATTCGGCCCGTGATGACGTCCTGCTCCTGCCCTTGGAACGCCGAGCCGAGCGGAGCGCCCGCGCCGATCGAGGACGCGACATCACCAATCATGACAAACACATAATAGAGCGCCCAGCCCGCGACGACCGAATAGAACGACAGGATCAGGAAAGCGGCGAGGATCTCGATCCCGCCGAAAACGCGCC
>JAPYSD010000110.1 GCA_029936705.1 Croceicoccus sp.
TGACCAGAAACGGCAGGAACAGCATGAAGCCGATCTGGAACGCGGTCTTCAACTCGCTGGTGACGAAAGCGGGCAGCAGGATCGAGAAGGGCACCGCCTCCGCGCTGGCGAATTTGGGCGCATTGGCGATGTCGGCGAACATCATCAAATCGCGCTCGCGCGTCTGGCGCAGCATGAAGGCGTGGAACTCCTCGCCCGCGTTGGCGATGGCGGTTTCGGCCGGGATTTGGTCGGCAGCATAGGGCGCGATGGCGCGGGTGTTCACCTGCTCGATCGTCGGCGCCATCACGAACAGCGACAGGAACAGCGACAGCCCGATCAGCACCTGGTTGGGCGGCGACTGCTGCAATCCCAGCGCCTGCCGCAGGATCGCCAGCACGATCAGGATGCGGGTAAAGCTGGTCATCATCAGGACCAGGCTGGGCAGGATGGTCAGCAGCCCCATCACCAGTAGCAATTGCAGCGACAGGCTCAGCGAGCCGCCATTGGCCGCCTCCAGCGTACCGAACGCACGGTCGAGCGCGCCCGGGATGGCATCCTGCGCAAACGCGGGCAGGGGCAGGGCGGCGGCGCTTGCCGCCAGCCAGATCGCGGCGCGCTTCACTCTACCGGTTCCTGCAGCGCGCCGCGCGCGGGCGCTTCGGCCAGCCGGGTGAGACCCGTGCGCGAGGCCGACACGAGGATCTCGCGCCCGTGAAACTCGATCACCGCCAGCTTGAGCGAGGGCGAGAGCATCGTCGTCTCGATGATGCGTGCGGACTTGCCCTGCACGGGTCCGCCCACGCGGTCCTGCATCTTCTTCGCGAGTTTCAGGCAGCCCCATGCCAGCAGGCCGATGGCGGGCAGCATGACTGCCAGCTTGAGGAGATATTCGAACACCGCGCTCAGGCCCCCGCCGGTTCGGCCAGGGGCGCGGTCTCGTGGCCCTCCATCTCGACGATGCGCAGCGCAAAGCGATTGCCCTGCACGACGACTTCGCCGCGCGCGATGCGGCGGCCGTTGACGGCGATGTCGACCAGCTCGTCGGTCAGGCGGTCCAGCGGCACCACGCTATCCTCGCGCAGCGCCATCACCTCGCGCAGCGGCATCAGCGCGCCGCCCAGCTCGACCGAGAGGCGAACGTCGACGTCTTTCAGGAAATTCAGCGGATCGGAATGCATCGGATGGGGTCCTTCAGGAATTTGCATGGGAAAAGGCGCTGGTGATCTGCAGCGCGACGCGGTCGTCGATCTCGCCCACGGTGCCGTGCGCGATGACCTTGCCGCCAAGCGCCAGCGGCACGCTGCGCGCGACCGACACGGGGATCAGGTCGCCGGGCTTCAATCCGCCCAGGCGCGACAGCGGCAGGCGCATGTCGATCAGCGTGGCGTTCAGGCGCAGCGGAATATCGGCAAATGGCTCGTCATGCGGCCCGGTGGCGCGGCGCTTGGGCGTGTCCGACCCGGCCTCGGCCAGGAGTTCGGCCATGGCGGAGCGCATCGTGACCATCAGCCGCCACGGCTCGGCATCGCCGCCCCGGACGGTCAGGGCAAGCCGGTGGACGGCCGCTTCACCGGGAAAGGGTCGCAGCATGGCGGCATCGCTGTCCCGCCGCCCCATCCGCAGGGCGGGCAAGGCCGAGGCAGGCGCCAGCGCGGTCAGCGTGTCGGCCAGCGCGCGCTCCAGCCGGGCGAGCACTGATTGGCCCGACAGCGGGATCGCCGCCGGCAGATCGCCCATGATTCGCCCATCGCCGCCGAACGCGCGGTCGAGCAGTTCGAACACCGCGCGCCGGTCGATCGACAACACGAAATCGTCGCTGCTACCGCCTGCCGACAGCACGACATGGCTGAAATCCCCGACCTCTGGCTGCAACAGCTCCGCCGCGTCGCCGCACCACGGTTCCTCGGCCGTGGCGGTGATGCGCACATCGTCGGCGAAACCCGCCAGCAAATCGGGCAGCACCTGCGCCATGCGCTTGCCCAGCCGTGCCAGTCCGGCGCTGCAATCGGGCTGCGCGCGGCGGGGCATGACCAGCTCGGCGCAATGCTGCGCGGCAATCCGTTCCGCGATGATGGAAAAGCCTTGGTCCATGGCGATCACTGCACGATGAAGCTGCGGAAATAGACCTGGTCGACGCCGCCAAAGCCTTCCAGCGCGACCAGCTCGTCATTGATCGCGCCGGTCAACCGCTTCCTCAGCGCCTGCTTGCCGGCGACGGTTTCCAGCTGCGCTTCGGGCGTGTCCGCCAGCACGGTCAGGATGGACGAGCGGATCGCCAGCTCGTGCTGCTGCATCCACATCAGCACGCGCCCGTCACGCCGGGTCGAGGCGGCAAGGCTGAGCTGTACCAGCCCGTCCGAACCCTTGAGGTTCGAGGTGAAGCCGTCGGCAAAGCTGTAATAGGCGGTGCGATATTCGCTGCCGCCGTCGCCGTGGACCTCTGCCGCCTCGCTCTCGCCCACGGCAAAGGGATCGCTGTCGCCCTTGCGGATCAGGCGCGGATTGTTGTCTTCCTTTGCATGGGCGGGGATCAGCCCGCCCGCCATCATCGCATAGGCCCCGCCGCCGCCCACGGCCAGCAGCGCTATCGCGCCCATCGCCAGGAACAGGCGGCTGCCGCGTTTCGATTTCTTCTCGGGTTTGTCGGTCTTGCTCATGTCGCTTCTACTCGGTGGGAGGGGGTGAAAGGGATGGCGCCGCGATCAGGCGTAAAGGCCTGTCGAACGGCGCTGCGGGCGATCCAGCTCGCCGCTGTCGTCGGGATGGGCGGACGAAGACGTCAAATCTGCGCGGGAGTGCTGCCGGGGTTGGCCCGATCCGGTTTGGCCGCCTGCCTGCGCGGAGCCATGCGCCTGCGAGTGGGCTTGCGCGCCGCCCTGTTCCGGCGCAGCGCCATGATGGCGGGGCTGGTCGTCGCCGCGCTGCTGGCCCGCAAGCGCCGCGTCCGATGCGGCACGCACCGCGGCATGGGCAGCAGGCGCGAAAGCCGCGTCGCCGCTCGCGATCTGCGCGGACACGCCGCCATCCTCGCGCGTCAGCTTCAGCGCCAGCACGCCGAACTCCGCATGCGAAATCGTGGCGCGCACCGGCTGCGATCCGGTTTCGCGCGCATGGGCAATGGCCTGCACCAGCTCTTCCAGCCGCTGCGGGCCCTGAAAGCCATCGACGCGCTCGGCAGGCGGGGTGGCGTGGGTGCTGGCGGGGAGCGCCTTCGCATCGGATACCTGGGGCGCGGGGAACTGGACCTGCATCTCCGCCCCGTTCTGCGCCGTCATGATGCGCGCAGGTGCCGCCGCCTCTGGCCGCTTGGGCGTGTCGGCCAGAGCGGCGGCTTCAGGCTCGGACGCAGCGGGAGTATCGACGTCGAGGACGGGAGCCTGCTGCGGAGCCGTATCGCTGGCGACGGGCTTTGCAGCCACGACGCGGATCGTCGGCGAGACGGTCGCCGGTTCTGCAACCGGATCGACCTTCGCCTGCTTGCCCACGCCAGCGGCGGCTTCCGGTTCGACGACACGGGAAAGCAGTTCCGGTGCCGCCACGCCCTCGCGGGTAACCGCTAGCGGGACCGTGCTCGCCGCGGTCACATCGCCCTCGACAGTAGCTTCCGGCAAGAGCGGCAAGGGGGGCGGCAAGATCTTGCCGGTCCCGGCAACCGGCAGGGGCGTTTCGGCTCCATCAACCGGCGCAACCGGTAGAGCGGCCATCGGCGGCACGACCATCATATCGAAAAGCACGGAAAACGCGGCATTTTCGCCGTTTTCGGTCTCCCCAGCTTCCTCCGTAAACCCCTCAGCCGAGAGACTGCAGTCACCCACCGCAACGGTCATTTTCGGCAAGATCGGCATTTGAAAGGGCAGGGCGTTCATGGCGCGGGGTCCGTCAGGCTTGAGTTCTCCCACCACCTTTCAAGTATCGTGCCAGTTCTTCCGCCGCGCGGGGGCCTCCGCCGGTTTTTCCTGATGAAGCGCCTTGCGGCAGGCGGCGGCGCGGTCGCTGGCCAGCGTCAGCCGCCGTTCCGCCGCGGCAAGATCGCCGCGCAATGCATCGGCCCGCGACCGGGCGACACCGATGTCCCGTTCGGTCTGGCCGGTCAGCCTGCCGATCCCATCGGCGAAGGACTGCAGGCGCTGCAGATCGCCGCCGTCCATCATTTGTGGGGAAGGGCGGCAGCCGGCGGCAATCTCGCGCGTGCGGTCGCGCAGCTTGGTTAGCTGGCCAAGCGTACCCTCGGCTTCGGCCGCCTGCATCGCGGCTGTCTGCTTCGCGACTTCGCGCACACGTTCCAGGCGTCGCAGGCGCTGCAACGCGGCCTTGTCCGGCTTCACGTTGCGGCGGGCTGTGCGAGCAGCGCGTGCAGCTGCGCCGCGCTGTCATCCAGCGTGCAGCGCTCGTCCACCGCCTGCGCCAGGAACGCCTGTATCGCGGGCTGCATCGCCATCGCCCGGTCAAGCTGCGGATCGGTCCCGGCACGATAGGCACCCATCAGCACCAGGTCGCGGTTCGCTTCGTAGCTGGCGCACAGCGCCCGCAGCACGGCCGCATCGGCGCGGTGATCGCGCCCTGCCACATCGCTCATCACCCGGCTGAGCGAGGCGCCCACGTCGATCGCCGGATATTGCCCCCGCTGCGCGATGGCGCGCGACAGCACGACATGCCCGTCCAGGATCGCGCGCGCGGTGTCGACCACGGGATCATTCTCGTCATCTCCGTCGGCCAGCACCGTGTAGATGCCCGTGATTGCCCCGCCGGTTTGCGCACTGTTGCCCGCGCGTTCGACCAAGCGGTTGATGGTGGCCAGCGCCGATGGCGGATAGCCACGCGCCGCCCCCGGTTCGCCCAGCAGCAGCCCGATCTCGCGCGCGGCGTGGGCGACACGGGTCAGGCTGTCCATGATCAGCAGCACGCTCTTGCCCTGTTCGCGGAAATACTCGGCCTGGCACACCGCCAGTTGCGCCGCGCGCAGCCGCAGGTTGGGCGCGTGATCGGCAGGCACCGCGATGGTGATCGCGTGCTGGCGCTTGTCGCCCGCCATGTGCCGCTGGACAAAGCCGGAGACCTCGCGCGCGCGTTCGCCGATCAGCGCGAAGATCACGACATCGGCATCGGCGCCATGCGCGATCATGTCGATCAGCACCGACTTGCCCACGCCCGATCCGGCCATGATCCCGATCCGCTGGCCCTGTCCCATGGTCGTCAGCGCGTTGATTGCGCGAACCCCGCAATCAAACGCCCGCGTGACGGGGCTGCGGTCGAGCGCGCCGCTGCGCTTCCCCGCAGAGGGCCAGTACGCACGGCTGCGGATCGGCGGACCGCCGTCGATCGGATGGCCTTCGCCGTCCACCGCGCGGCCCAGGAATCCCTCGCCCACCGGCAGCAGGCCGGGCCGCCCGCGCGGATAGACGCGCGATCCGGGGGACAGCAGCGCGCTGTCGCCCAGCAGCATCATCAGCGTGCGGCCACCGCGAAAGCCGATGACCTCCGCGTTCATGTCCTGTGCGTGGGGCTGCTCGATCCGGCACAGGCTGCCGATGGGCAGCGACAGGCCGGTCACTTCCAGCAGGCCATTGTCGCACGCGGCGACCAGCCCGTAGAGGACCGGGCCTGGGCTCAGCGCCGGAACGCCCGGTGCCAGCAGATCGATATTCAGCACGACTGCAACGCTTCCGCGATGGCCTCGCGCCAGCGGGCGGGGCCGTCCTCGATGCCGCCGTCTGCCGTCTCGACACGGATCGCGCCGCGTTCCAGCGCCGGATCGGCGGTGACGGCCAGGTCCCGGCCCAGATCGTCGTCCAGGAAAGCGATGTCGTCGGGGTGCAGGTACAACACCCGCTCCTCCGCCTGGCCCAGCAGCGCAAGGCAGGCTGCGATCCGCCGGTTCAGCGCCGCCGCATCCAGCGCCAGCGGAGCCAGCGTCTTAGTACATACGGCGAGTGCGATGTCGCGCAATCGCTCGGACAGACGCTCCATGTCCTCGCTGCCGACCCGGGCGAGCGCGCTGCCCAGCCGGGCACGGGCGGCGTCCTCGCGGGCGGCATGCGCCTCGGCGTCGGCCATGGCGGCGGCGCGGCCTTCCTCGAACCCTCGGGCAAAGGCGTCGTTCTCGATCCGTTGGCGTTCGGCCAGTTCCTCACCGCGCGGATCGGGCGAGGCGGACGCTCCGCCATAACGCGGATCGGCGCGAAAGCCGCCGCTGTCCGCCAGCGTGCCCAGCCGGGCCAGGCGCGGAAGTCCGGCAAGGGAGCGGTCAGACGAAATCATCGTCGCCCGCCCCGAAACTGATCGTGCCAGCATCCGACAGGCGGCGGGCAGCCGCGATCATCTCGCGCCGGGCGGCGTCGACATCGGCCAACCTCACGCGTCCGCGTTCCTCCATCTCGTCGCGCAGACCCTCGGCGGCGCGCTCGGACATGGCGGCGAAGAACACTTTCAGATCGTCGTCCTGCAACGCCTTCAATGCGACCACCAGCACCTCGCTCTCGATCTCGCGCAGCAGCGTGCCCATGTTCTGGCGGTCCAGCTTGAGCAGGTCGTCGAAGGTGAACATCTCGTCCTCGACCTTGCGGGCAAGCTCGGCGTCGAATTCCTGGATCACCGGCATGATGCGGCGCTCGGCCGCCTTGTCGGAATTGTTGATTATCTCGGCCGCTTCGCGCGGGCCGCCGATCTTCAGCACCGCTTGCCCGTGATGTTCGGCGATGCGCCGTTCCAGCACTTCTTCCAGGATCGCCAGCGCATCGCTGCGCACGGGGCCCAATGTCGCCACACGGCGCACGACCTCGCCCTGAACGTCATCGGGCAGCTGGTGCAGCACCTTGGCCGCGATCTGTGCTTCCAGCTGGACCAGCAGCACGGCGATCGCCTGCGGATGCTCGTCACGCACCAGCGGGACCAGCGATTCCGGCGTCAGCCAGCGGATCAGCTGCAGCGGGGAAGGGCGCGCCTGCTCGGGCCGGATGCGCTGCATCAGATTGTCGGCCTTCACCGATCCGACCGCACGGGTCATCAGCCCGCGCACCTTGCCGACCTGGTCGTGGGTCGACAGCGAGCTGTTACCGATCCGGTCGATGAAATGGGCCAGCGCCTCGTCGAGGTCGCCGCCTTCCACTTGCTCCAGCGCGCACATGCGGTTGCCCAGCACCTGCAACTCCTCGGGATCGAGGCGCGCCAGCAGCTTCGCCGCCCGCTCCTCTTCCAGGATCATCACCATCAGCGCCGCGCGCGTGGCGGCATCGCCCGGCGCGGCTGTCATCACATCGTCCATCAGCTAGGCTCCGGCAGGGGGTCGGCGCTGCGAACAGCAGGCTTGCCATTCAGCATGTCGCGCAAGGCGGCCAGCGCTTCGTCGGGCTTCTCCTCGATCAGCTCGCGCGCCAGCCCGACCTTGCGGTTCAGATCGTCGCGGCGCGCCGCGGCATCCATGATCGCCATCAGCTTGCCGCCGCCTTCCGGTTCATGGCCACCGGGCGTGTCCTGCTGGATCTGCAACGCGGGCACTTGCGCTTCCTTCCGCTCACGCATGCTTTTCAGGAAGGGGCGCAGACCCAGCAGGACGACCAGGAGGGCGATCACGATGGCCCCGCCGATGCGGAGCAGACGCGCAAACCAGCCGGTTTCGTAAAATGCGGCATCGGCCCCCTCGACCGGTTCGAAATTGCGGGCGATCACGGTCACCTGGTCGCCGCGTTCGGTATTGGCGCCGACGGCGGAACCGATCAGTGTCTTGATGTTCGCGATTTCCTGCGGGCTGGCATCGCCCAGCGCTTCCTTGCTGAGCGCGACCGCCACCGACAGGCGTTTGACCCCGCCCGGCGCGCTGTTCGCGACCGACACCTCGCGGCCCAGTTCCCAGGTCCGGCTCGCGCTGCTTTCCGCCGCGCCATTGCCGCCCTGCGTGACCTCGCCGCCTTCGGGTGCGCGGTCCTGCGCTTCGGCCGCGGGGGGAGGGGTGTTGGACAGCGCCCCCGGAATGCCCGCGGCATTGCCCGCGGCAGAGGACTGGCTGTTCACCACGTTCTCGCTGCGCAGCGCGCCATTGCGGTCATAGCTTTCGCTGGCGCGCGTCACCTCGTCCATGTCGATCTCGGCCTGGATCTCGCTGGTGAAATTGCCCTCGCCGAACATGGGGGTAAGCAGATGCGCCACCTGCGTGCGCAGCTTGTCCTCGATCCGTGCCTGCAGGTCGAGCCGGTCGTCGGTCTTCAGCACCGGATCGGACAAAAGGCGCCCCTGCTGGTCCGCCACGCGCACCGCGTCGACCGACATGCCAGGCACCGATGCCGCGACCAGGTTGACGATGGCGCGCACTTGCGAATCCGCCAGTTGCCGCCCGCGCGCCAGCCGCACCATGACCGAGGCGGAAGGCGGCGTATTCTCGCGCACGAAGGCGGAACGCTCGGCCTCGGCCAGGTGCACGCGCACGCTTTCCACGCCCTCGATCTCGGCGATGGTCATCTGCAACTCGCGCTCGCGCGCCACGCGCAGCCGTTCGCCTTCCATCGTCTTGCTCGCGCCCAGCGGCAGGCTGTCCAGCATCTCGATACTGCTGTCGGGCGTGCCGACCGACGTGTCCGATGCCGCCAGCATGCGGGCGCGGTAGAAATCCTCCTCGTCCACGGTCAGCACGCCGGTCGCGTTGTCGATGCGCCAGTCGATGCCCTGCGCGTTCAGCAATTGCGTCACCTCGGCGCGGCCCGCATCGTCGAGCCCGGAATAGAGCATGCGCTGCGGCGCGGGCGACAATTGCGCCCAGGCCAGCGCCGCCAGTCCGACCGCGCTGACCGCGATGAAGGCAGGCATCATGCGCTGCACCGGTTCCTGCACGGCAAAGCTGCGCAACCGGGTGAGGAC
>JAPYSD010000111.1 GCA_029936705.1 Croceicoccus sp.
GGAAAAGGGCTTCCCCGCCGTCCGCCTGTCGGTCGCGGTCGAGGATTACGAGCATCAGCACCAGAACGTCCGGACCGAGGACGGGGTGTTCTATGGCGACGTGCCCGATGAAATGGACTTTCCCTATCTGGCGCGCGTGACGCGGCTGAATACGCTGGCGCTGGCGAAGCTGGCACAGACGCCGATGCCGCCGCGCGTGACCGCCGATGCCGCGGTCCGGCCCGATACGCTGGTCGAATGGCAGCCGTCGGACGGTGCCGCGCGGTATGGCCTGTGGCGCCGCCGCACCGACGACGCGGCATGGGAACGCGTGCGCGAGGTTGCGGCGGACACGACCAGCGCCACGATGGACCTGCGCGGCGACGACTGGATCGTCGGTGTCTCGGCGATCGCGGCCAATGGCGCGGAGAGCCCGGTTTCGGCCGCGGTTCCGGGCGGGGCGTTCTATCCGCTGCCTGCCGCGGAATAGGGACCGCTTGGCAATCGGGTCGGGCAGGGCCACATAGGCCCTGATGGCAAACAGAAAGAAATTCGAGGGCCTGCCCAGCAAGGAGCAAGTGATGGAGCTTATCAAGGGCTCTGACACGCCGGTCGGCAAGCGCGAGATCGCGCGCCACTTCAAGCTGAAGGGGCAGGAGAAGATCGCGCTCAAGGCGCTGCTCAAGGACATGGCCGAAGAAGGCATGATCGACGGCAGGCGCACCGCCTATCACCGCATGGGCGGCGTGCCCAAGGTGACCGTGCTGCGCGTGGTCGAGATCGACGAGGGCGAAGCGCTGGCCGTGCCCGAGACATGGGATCCCGACAGCGGGCAAGCCCCGCCGCGCCTGCGCGTGATCGAACCCAAGGGCAAGGCGAAGCGCGCGGGCCCCGCATTGCGCAAGGGCGACCGGATCCTCGCCCGCACGGAAGAGGCGGGCAAGGGCTGGATCGCCCATGTCATGCGCAAGCTGCCCGACCGCGAGGAAGCGCTGATGGGCGTGGTCGAGATCGACAGCAGCGGCAAGGGATGGCTGGCGCCGGTCGAGAAATCGGTACGCAACTCGATGCCGATCGCCGACCTCGCCGATGCCGAGGAGGGACAGCTTGTACTGGCCGAACCGGCGGGCAAGTCGCCGCGTTCGGGCGTGAAGGTGACCGAGGTGCTGGGCGACCCGCTCGCGCCGAAAAGCTTCAGCCTGATCGCGATCCACAAGTACGAGATTCCGAATGTCTTCATGAACGAGGTGCTGGACGAGGCGGAGACCTCTGCGCGTCTGCCGCTGTCGAAGGAGGACCGCGAGGACCTGACCGGCCTGCCCATCGTCGCCATCGATCCCGCCGATGCGCGCGACCATGACGACGCGATCTGGGCCGCGCCCGACGACAATCCTGACAATCCCGGCGGCTGGAAGGCGCTGGTCGCGATCGCCGATGTCAGCTTCTATGTCCGCCCAGGCATGAAGATCGACCGCGAGGCCAGGAAGCGCGGCAATTCGGTCTATTTCCCCGACCGCGTCGTCCCCATGCTGCCCGAGGTTCTGTCCGCCGACGTGTGCTCGCTGGGCGAGGGCGAGGACCGGGCGGCGATGGCCTGCCACCTGACCATCGATGCCGACGGGCGCCTGAAGAACTTCCGCTTCACCCGCGCCATCGTCCGCATCCACGAGGTGATCGCCTACGAGGACGCGCAGGAGCAGATCGACGGCGGAGGCGCGCCCCAGCATCTGAAGAACCTGTGGGGCTGCTGGAAACTGCTGGCCTCCGCGCGCGACGACCGCGAGCCGCTCGATCTCGACCTGCCCGAACGCCGCGTGGTGCTGGACGAGAAGGGACGCATCGATGCCATCGTCCTGCGCGAAAGGCTCGACGCGCACCGCGTGGTCGAGGATTTCATGATCGCCGCCAATGTCGCCGCCGCCAAGGCGCTGGAGGCCAAGGCCGCCCCCGTCGTCTATCGCGTTCACGAGACGCCGAGCCGGGAGAAGCTGGTCTCGCTGCGCGATTACCTCAAGACCATGGACCGCAGCCTGTCGCTGGGCCAGGTGATCACCCCTTCGCTGTTCAACCGCCTCATCAAGGATGTGAGCGATGTGGCGGAGAAGGAGCTGATCATGGAGCAGGTCCTGCGCACGCAGATGCAGGCCTATTACGGGCCGCGCAATGCAGGGCACTTCGGCCTGTCGCTGGGCAGCTATGCGCATTTCACCTCGCCCATTCGCCGCTATGCCGACCTGCTGGTGCATCGCGCGCTGGTCGACGCCTATCGGCTGGAGCAGCCGAAACCGCAGTCGAACGCGATCCCCGACGGCAGCGGCCTGTCGGACCGCGACCGCGAATCGCTCGACCGCGTGACCGAGGCGATCAGCCGCGCCGAACGCCGCGCGATGGAGGCGGAGCGCGACACCATCGACCGCTATGTCGCGGCATGGTTGTCGGGACGGGTGGGCGAAACCTTTGAAACCCGTGTCACGGGCGTGCAGAAATTCGGCCTTTTCGCGACCATTCTGGGCGTGGGCGGTGACGGCCTGGTGCCGGTTTCGGTGCTGGGGGACGAACGTTTCAACTATGACGACAAGGCGCAGGTGTTGGTCGGCCAGGAAACCGGCACGACCTTCCGCTCCGGCGACAGGCTGACGCTGCGGCTGGCGGAAGCGAACCCGCTGTCAGGCGCGCTGAAGTTCGAGCCGCCGGAATTCGCAGGCAGCATCGAACCGCGCGGCAACCGCCCCGCTCCGCGCCGCAAGGGCAAGCCGCCCATCCGGCACGACAAGGCGGGCAAGCACATCGTCGGCAAGCGGGGCCGCCCGGGCAATATCAGGCACCAGGGGCGCAAGAAGTAGCGGCTGCATGAAACGATCCCTTGGCCCGTCCGTTCGGGTTAAAAGGAGACACTCATGCTGATACCCAACGCCAAGGTTCCCGAACTCGACCTTCCGCTGACGATCGATGCGCGTTTCGACCTTTCGCATCAGTCGCCCGATTTCATGACGATGCTTGTGTTCTATCGCGGCAAGCATTGCCCGATCTGCAAATCCTACCTGGAACGCGTCGCCGACAAGCTCGACGATTTCACCAAGCGCGGCGTCTCGATCTTTGCCGTTTCGATGGACAGCGAAGACCGCGCGATGGTGGTCGACCGCGAATGGAAGACCGGCGACCTGCCGCTCGCCTATGATCTGTCGGCGGAACAGGCCCGCGAATGGGGGCTTTACCTGTCCGAAAAGCGCGAGGGTTCGGAAGAACCCGACCTGTTTTCGGAACCGGGTCTGTTCCTCGTGCGCCCCGACGGCACGCTCTATTTCGCCCAGGTGCAGAGCGCACCGTTCACGCGCCCGCCGCTGGACGAACTGCTAAAGGCGATCGACCTGGTGAAGGAAAAGGATTACCCGGCACGCGGCACGGCGACCGGCAAGACCAAGGCCGCGGCCTGATCTGAAACCCGGCCGGGCGGCGGAGCGATCAGCTCAGCGCGTCGATCTCTTCATCGGTCAGCGAGCCCGGCACGATCATCAGCGGGCAGGGCAATTGTCCTGCCCGCTGACCCGCGAAATGGGCGATGAGCGGTCCGGGCGGACCGTCCGCCGCCGCGCCCAGCACCAGCGCCGCGATGCTTTCGTGTTCGGCCAGGTAATCCTGCACCACGCGCGTCGCATCGCCGACCTTGACCGCGATCGACGGCATCCGGCCCAGTTCTTCGAACAGGGACCCGGCGGCGGCCATCACCAGCACCTCGGCGCGGCTCTTGGCTTCCTCCTCGATGGTGGCCTGCACGCCGCCGAACGCCACGAACTGCTGCTTGGGCACGACCGCGATAATGTGGATCGCGCCCCCCGTATTCGCCGCGCGCCGCGATGCGAAACGCAGGGCCGTACGGGATTCGGGGGTTTCGTCCATGATGACGAGATAGATACGCATTGCGAAATTCGGCCTGCCAGTTGCTCTATATGCAAAGCCTGCGGCAGCGCGCCGGTTTTCGCAATAGCGGCGAGGCAACTCCGCCCTTGACCCATGCCTGTTAAGGCTAGAGATAAGCGACGAAATATGTCCTCAAAGGGCCTTCCTGCCTCCGCCGGGATGGCCAGCAATCGAACCAGGAACGCTGCCGATCATGCCGATCTCTCTCAAGATGCCAGCCTTGTCCCCCACCATGGAAGAGGGCACCCTGGCCAAGTGGCTCGTTAAAAAGGGCGACAAGATCGGACCGGGCGACATCATCGCGGAGATCGAGACCGACAAGGCGACGATGGAATTCGAATCCATCGACGAAGGCACGATTGCCGCGATCTCGGTCGACGAGGGTACCGAGAACGTGAAGGTCGGCACCGTGATCGCTGTGCTGGCCGAGGAAGGCGAGGACCTGGACGAGGCCGCCAAGAGCGGCGAGGCAGCGGCTCCGGCTCCTTCGCCCGTTCCGGCGCCCGCACCGTCCTCGGACACGCCGGCGCCTTCGCCGGCCCCCGCGCCTGCGCCAAGCCCGTTGCCTGCTGACGCATCTTCAGGCGACCGGATCTTCGCTTCGCCGCTGGCACGCCGCCTTGCTGCGGAAAAGAACATCGACCTGTCGCAGGTCAGCGGCAGCGGCCCGCGCGGGCGCATCGTCAAGGCGGATATCGACAATGCAAAGGCGGGCTCGGCCAAGGCTGCCGCTCCGGCTCCTGCTGCCGGTGCCGCCGCTACTCCGGCCTCTACGGTCGAGATGTCGGACGAGACTCGCGCGATCCTCGACGCGCGCATTCCGCACCAGGTTTCCAAGCTGTCGGGTATGCGCAAGACCATCGCGCGCCGCCTGACGGAATCGAAGCAGCAGGTTCCGCACATCTACCTGACCGTCGACGTCCGGCTCGACAAGCTGCTCGCCCTGCGCGGCGAGATCAACAAGGCGCTGGAAAGCCAGGGGGTGAAGGTCTCGGTCAACGACCTGCTGGTCAAGGCGCTGGGCAAGGCATTGATCGCGGTGCCCGAGTGCAACGTCGCCTTTTCGGGCAGCGAGCTGATCCAGTACGAGCGTGCCGACATCTCGGTCGCCGTGTCCATCCCCGCGGGCCTGATCACGCCGATCATCTCGGATGCCGACGGCCGTTCGGTCAGCTCGATCGCCAAGGGCATGAAGGACCTTGCCGGACGCGCCCGCGAAGGCAAGCTGCAGCCCGAGGAATACCAGGGCGGCACCGCCAGCCTGTCGAACATGGGCATGATGGGCATCAAGCAGTTCGAGGCAGTCATCAACCCGCCGCAGGGCATGATCCTGGCCATCGGCGCGGGTGAAAAGCGCGCGATCGTGGACGACAGCGGCGAGATCGTGCCCGCCACGATGATGAGCGCGACCGGCAGCTTCGATCACCGCGCCATCGACGGGGCGGATGGCGCACGGTTGATGGCGGCGTTCAGGGAACTGGTCGAGAACCCGCTGGGCATGCTGGCCTGAGAAGGTCCGCGCGCGCATGACCTCTGACGACGGCAAGCCGCCCGCAGGCGATCCCGCGATCCGCGTGGTTGCGATGCCGGCCGATACCAACGTGTATGGCGACATCTTCGGCGGCTGGCTGGTCAGCGTCATGGACAATGCCGCGGGGCTCATCGCCTCGCGCCATGGCAAGGGCCGCGCGGTGACCGTCGCGATGGACAAGATGCTATTCCATGCACCAGTGTCGGTCGGCGACGAGGTATCGGTATATGGCGAGATCACACGCGTCGGACGCAGTTCGATGACGATCAATATCGAGGCATGGCGCCGCCATCGCTTCGAGGAACAGGCCGTGAAAGTGACCGAGGCGGATTTCACCTTCGTGGCGATAGATGAAAACGGGCGTCCGCGTCCGATACAGGGTTAGGAGACTGCAAAGTGGCAGACAGCTATGACGTGATCGTGCTCGGTTCGGGCCCCGGGGGATATGTCTCGGCCATTCGCTGTGCGCAGCTGGGGCTGAAGACCGCCATCGTGGAGCGCGAGCTGCTGGGCGGCATCTGCCTCAACTGGGGCTGCATCCCGACCAAGGCGCTGCTGCGTTCGGCCGAGATCTTCCACTACATGCAGCACGCCGGTGATTACGGCCTGGCCGCCAAGGAGATCGAGGCCGACCTCGAAGCGGTGGTCAAGCGGTCGCGCGGCGTTGCCAAGCAGCTCAATTCGGGTGTCACGCACCTGATGAAGAAGAACAAGATCACGGTGCACATGGGTACCGGCAAGATCACCGCCCCCGGCAAGCTGGAAGTGAAGGGCGAAAAGGGCACCGAACAGCTTTCGGCCAAGCACATCATCATCGCGACGGGCGCCCGCGCGCGCGACCTGCCGGGCAATCCCGCCGATGGCGACCGCATCTGGACCTATCGCCATGCGATGACGCCCAAGGAAATGCCCAGCAAGCTGCTGGTCATCGGATCGGGCGCGATCGGTATCGAATTCGCCAGCTTCTACAACGACATGGGCGTCGACGTGACCGTGGTCGAGATGATGGACCGCATCGTCCCCGTGGAAGACAAGGACGTGTCGGCCTTCCTTGAAAAGGCGCTGACCAAGCAGGGCATGACGATCAAGACCGGTTCCAAGGTCGAAGTGACCGGCAAGACCGACAAGGCGGTCAAGGCCAAGATCACCGACAAGGCGGGCAAGGCGGAAGAGACCGAGTTCAGCCACGCCATCGTGGCGATCGGCATCGTACCCAACACCGAAGAAGTCGGGCTGGATAAGCTGGGCGTGGAGATGAACCGCGGCTTCATCCAGATCGACGATTACGGCCGTACGGGCGTGAAGGGCGTCTGGGCCATCGGCGATTGCACCCCCGGACCGTGGCTGGCGCACAAGGCGAGCCATGAAGGCGTCACCGCAGCAGAGGCGATTGCGCAGGAATTGGGCAACAAGAACGTGCATCCGCACCCGCTGGATCGCAGCAACATCCCGGGCTGTACCTATTGCCATCCCCAGATCGCCAGCGTCGGCATGACCGAGGCCAAGGCGAAGGAAGCCGGTTACGATGTCAAGGCGGGCACGTTCCCCTTCATCGGCAACGGCAAGGCGATCGCGCTGGGCGAGGCGGAAGGCTTTACGAAAACGGTGTTCGACGCCAAGACCGGCGAATTGCTCGGTGCGCACATGATCGGCGCCGAGGTGACCGAGATGATCCAGGGCTATGTCGTCGGCAAGACGCTGGAGACGACGGAGGCGGAGCTGATGAACACGATCTTCCCGCACCCGACCATCAGCGAGAGCATGCACGAAAGCGTGCTGGCCGCTTACGGGCGTGCCTTGCACATCTGATGGCATGTGGCGGAGAGCGGGCAGGCCTTGCTCTCCGCTAAATTCACCCTAGCGCGGCAGCAGCACCGCGCGGTGTTTCGCGACCACGTCGATCAGCCATTCGGTCCCGGCCCGCACGCGCGCCAGCGAATTCGTGTCGGCATGGGTCACGATCCAGAAACTGCGCAGGATGGAACGCTGCCGCAGCAGCGGAACCAGCGTCGGATCTGCGCCGCCGATAAAGCGCGGCAACACGCCAAGCCCGGCACCCTGCGCGATCAGCCGGTGCTGCGCATTGATGCTGGACGATCGCAGCGTTGCGCGAAGGCCGGGGTGGATCTCGTCCAGGTACACAAGCTCGGGCGCGTAGACGAGTTCGGGCACATAGCCGACCAGTCGGTGGCCTTCGGTCAGGTCCTCCGATTTTTCCGGCGTGCCCGCCCGGTCCAGGTAATCCTGCGTCGCATAGAGGCCCAGCGCATAGTCCGACAGCTTGCGCGCGATCAGCTGGCCCGATCGCGGGCGAGAGAGCATCACCGCGATGTCAGCCTCTCGCCGGGAGGGGTTGAGGAAGCCGCTGCTGGCGACCAGGTCGATGGTCAGCGCCGGGTGGGCATCGGCCAGGTCCGGAATGTGTTTGGCCAGGAACCAGGTACCGAAACCTTCCGACACGCTGATCCGCAGCGTTCCGGACAAGCCTTCGCCCGCGTCGGCGCCGTCGCGGATCTTGGCCGCCGCCCGCGCCATGGTGGACACTTGCTCAAGCAGATCTTCACCCGCTTCGGTCAGCTGGTGTCCTTCGCGGCCCCGTTCGAACAGCGCGACGGCAAGCCCCGTTTCCAATCGCTTCAGCCGCCTGCTGACCGTGGTCGCATCGACCCCCAGCAGATTGGCCGCATCGCTGGTCCGGCCCGATTGGGCCAGCGCCAGGAAGACCTGAAAGTCGCTCCAGTCGATATCCTGCATTTTTGCAGCACCATGCCGTAAAATTGATCGTTGCATGCAACAGTGCGCCCTGCGATGCTGCTTGGCAATACAATGGCGCCTCTGTTTTGCGCCGGACAACTACGGAGAGAGACGGTCATGCGCACGATCGACCATTTCATCGCAGGCGGAGCAGGCGCGGGAACGGGCCGCACCCACCAGGTCTGGAACCCCTCGACGGGCGAGGTCCAGGCGGAAGTGCCGCTGGGCGATGCCGCCCTGCTGGACAAGGCCGTCGCCACCGCCAAGAAGGTTCAGCCCGAGTGGGCCGCCACCAATCCCCAGCGCCGCGCCCGGGTCATGTTCCGCTTCAAGGAACTGATCGAGCAGAACATGCAGGAACTGGCCGAACTGCTGTCGAGCGAGCACGGCAAGGTCGTCGACGACGCCAAGGGCGACGTGCAGCGCGGGCTTGAAGTGATCGAGTTCGCTTGCGGCATTCCGCAGGTGCTGAAGGGCGAATACACGGTTGGCGCAGGCACGGGCATCGACGTCTATTCGATGCGCCAGCCGCTAGGCATCGGCGCGGGCATTACCCCGTTCAATTTCCCGGCCATGATCCCGATGTGGATGTTCGGCATGGCGATCGCGGCGGGCAA
>JAPYSD010000671.1 GCA_029936705.1 Croceicoccus sp.
GACATCGCAGCGGTGGTAATGCACCGCGTGCAGCGTGGCCGCCGTGGGCGAGGGGACCCATGCGGTGGTCGCCCCGCTCATCGGGTGGCCGATCTTTTCCGCCAGCATCGCCTGCATCCGGTCGGGAGCGGCCCACATGCCCTTGCCGATCTGCGCGCGGCCCGCAAACCCGCAGGCCAGGCCGATCTGCACGTTCCGGTCCTCGTACGCCTTGATCCAGTCGGCCTGCTTGATCTCGCCCTTGCGCAGCATCGGGCCTGCCAGCATCGATGTATGGATCTCGTCCCCCGTGCGGTCGAGGAAGCCGGTGTTGATGAAGAACACCCGGTCCTTCACCGCGTGGATGCAGGCGGCGAGGTTGGCGCTGGTGCGGCGCTCCTCGTCCATCACGCCGACCTTGATGGTGTGGCGCGCCAGGCCCAGCATGTCCTCCACCGCGTCGAACAATTCGTTGGTGAACGCGCATTCGGCAGGCCCGTGCATCTTGGGCTTGACGATATAGACCGATCCGGCGCGGCTGTTGGCATTCTCGCCCAGCCCCTTCAGGTCGTGCAGCGCGATCAGGCTGGTGATCGCCGCGTCCATGATGCCTTCGGGAATGTCGCTGCCATCGGGCAGGCGGATCGCCGGGTTGCGCATCAGATGCCCGACATTGCGCACCAGCAGCAGGCTGCGGCCCGGCAGGGTCAGCTCGCCTTCGGGGGCCGCATAGCTGCGGTCGGGGCTGGCGCGGCGGATCATCGTCTCGCCGTTCTTGGTAAACTCGGCGGTCAGGTCCGACCGGACGATGCCCAGCCAGTTGCGATAGGCGGCGGTCTTGTCGGACGCGTCGACGGCGGCGACCGAATCCTCCAGGTCGACGATGGTGGTCAGCGCCGCTTCCAGCTCGATATCCGCGATGCCGGCGGGATCGTCGCGGCCGATCGCGTGGCCGGGATCGACGACGACCTCGATATGCAGGCCGTTGTGGCGCAGCAGGATATTGTCCCCCCGCGTGCCGACCAGCTGCGAGGGATCGGCAAGGCGCGGGGTGCCGCCGGTCCACTCGGTCCATGATCCCTCGGCCAGCGGAACCGCCTCGTCCAGGAACGCCTTGGCCCAGGCGATGACGCGCGCGCCGCGCTCCTCGTCATAGCCCTTACCCTGCGGCAGTGTGCCGTCCAGCGCATCGGTGCCGTAAAGCGCATCGTAGAGGCTGCCCCAGCGCGCATTCGCGGCGTTGAGCAGGAACCGGGCGTTGAGCACCGGCACCACCAGTTGCGCGCCCGCGACCTCGGCAATTTCGGGATCGACGTTCGCCGTCCCAATGGTAAAGGGCGCGGGTTCGGGCACCAAATATCCGATCTCGCGCAGGAAATCCTCGGGCGCGCCGCTGGCCGCGCCGGGATGCTCGCGGTGCCAGCCGTCGATATCCGCCTGCAGCCGCTCGCGCGTCATCAGCAGGTCGCGGTTGCGCGGCTCGAACCGGGTGAGGATGTCGGCCAGGCCCTGCCAGAACTGCTCGACCGAAATGCCGGTCCCCGGCATGGCTTCATTTTCCACGAAGCTCGCCAGGGACCGGTCGACTTGCAACCCGGCTCGCGTCACGGTTCCGGCCTCCCCGCCGGACGTCGCGTTCTCGTGGTGCAAATCGGTCAGCATAACTCGTCCTTCCTGTGCGCGGCCCCGGCACACGCTGGCAC
>JAPYSD010000672.1 GCA_029936705.1 Croceicoccus sp.
CCGTCACGCCCAATTTTTTTGATCCGGAAGGTTTTGCTGGCGCGGCTATGGCAGGACTTTTCGGGCCTGCGCGCAAAGAAAACCCCGCCGTGGCCGAAGCCAGGCGGGGTTATTCATGCCTGACGGCCGGGAGCTTTAGCTCCCGACTTCGGTCATGACGTTGAGCGTCCGCGTTGCGGCATCATAGCTGAAATCGAGCGCCTCGAGATAGTTGCCGGCCGAGCCATAGACATGCGAGTGCGGCTTCAGCTTGGCGCGCAATTGTCCGAGTAGCTTCAGCACGATGTCGAAGAAATTCGGGTTATCGCCAGTGTGGGCGCGCGGGTTGTTGCCGTTATTGCGCGTACAGTCGAGGCTGGTCATGTAGCCGGCCCAGATGGCCTTGACGAGGTTAGCGGTTGTGATCTCTCCGAGGGTGTCCATGGTGAGGATCGTTACGTTCTTAGAGCCGGCGATCGATTGGGCCATGATGTTGACGTGGTCGACGTCGACGATTTTTATGGCGGCGAAATCGCGATCGAGCTGTTCCTCGATATTGTTGACGGCCCATTCGTGAATGCTGCCGAGCCAGAACTTGTTACCGTAAGCGGCAAGCATCTCGCTATCGCGTGGGTCGATCGTGTCGGAGAGTTCGACGTCCGGGACGTCAGTGAAGATGATATCGGGCGTCTGAGCACAAAGGGCGTTGAATTCTTCGCGGGTCATATCGATCGTCTCCGTTTTTCCCATCGCCCCAACCGGGGCATTTGACCGATCTGATCGGTGGCCTTGCCTTGGTAGTGAGCCTAGTCGGAGGCGCTGGGTCGTTGTGGGAACAGAGGAGATCCGGCTGCGCCGGTAAACGAAAACCCCGCCGTGGCGGAAGCCAGACGGGGTTTGAGGTTGTCGATTGATGTCGCTGTTAGGATGGTCAAGCTACATTCGCCAAATAAGGTTATTTTTGAGGCGTCCTGCAAAGTGCCTGGACGCTTCATGCCCTCATGCTTGGACTTGGTTGAATATGGCCGAAAACGTGCTGTCTGGTGGTCCAACCTTGACGGCGCGAACCAGTGCTGCTCGCGACGCTTTTCGCGAGCCTTTAATTTTTCGGATGCCGGTTACGGGAAGGTTCGAAGCCCCAGGCATGTCTATGAGCAGATCGAGAGTTCCTTCGCGTAGCTTCTGCTGCAGGCCTTCGGGAATTGCCACGCCTTCGGGAAACCTAATTGCTCCGCTCGCCCATTCAATTTTCTGACGTGGATCGATGGTGAACTTCATTTGAAGCTGACCCATCGCGAGGATCAAGGTGGCAGCAAATCCGGCCTCACCTTCGACGGTCGTCCTTATTGTCGGTCTGCGTCCAACCTCGGCTTTGTAAGCGTAAAATACGTCGGGCGAGGTCCTCTCGGCCTCTAGCTCCTTGAATGCCCTTTTCAGCTTTTTTGGACCCACCCGCTTGAGCAAGATCGAAGCAGCAAGGCTGTGCACCGGCATTTCGCTGATCTTTGAAGCGGCAAGACGATCGCCTATTTCATGTTCGCGGCATATCTTCTTAACCTTTGCCGTCAGGCACTTCATAAAGCTACCCTGACACACACCAGATGCGTCGATCACACGCTCGATCATCACGCCGTTGATGTCGAAATGCCTCAGTTGGAGTCTGATTGAGTTGTCGTTTCCCGTGGGAGTGACGTAC
>JAPYSD010000673.1 GCA_029936705.1 Croceicoccus sp.
GTCCCGCCACGATCAGCCCCGCGCCGAAGAACGCGAAGCTGTCCGCCCAGGGGCGGGGGCTGGGGCGATGCCACGATGTGTCCGGTCCCGGCAGGGCGATCCGTGCCTCGCGCGCAACCGGCGCGATTTCCTCTCGCTGGGCGAAGGGCGCGACGTCATGGCTGGCCGACTTGGCATCGCTCGCCAGGCTCACGAATTTCAGCGAGTGCCAGCCGAACCAGCGCCGCACCAGCCCGGTCGACAACACGCCTGCCTGCACGCGGTGCACGGGCATCACCACGTCGGTGCGGTTCAACAGGCCCCGGCGCCGGCGGAAGCCGCGATCGGTGCGTTCCAGCCGGAAGTCATAGTCGCGCAGCACCGTGCGGATGACCCCGGTCACCACGCCCAGCGTCAGCAGGGTCGCGATCGCCAGCACCGCGCCGAAAAGCTGCACGGCAAAACCCCATTGGCGCACCGTGTCGGCCTGCACCTCCAGCAGGTTGGTCCAGAACCGCATGCTCCAGATATCGAAGGACAACAGGAAATCGAGCTGCTGCAGCACCGCGCCGATCAGCGTCAGCACCACCAGCGAAAATTCGAACAGGCCGAAATGGATCACGCGCTTCAGGTCCATCGCGAACAGGGTCCGGCCCGGCTGTTCGGCAGCGGGGGCGGCATCGCCCGGCGCGGCGACGGCAGGCGCCTCGTGCTGGCGCCGCACTACGTCGCGCAGCCGCTCGCCCTCGGCGCGCGAGACATAGGCAAGCTCGATCTCGTCCTTGCCGCCCGCGCCGGTTTCAAAGGTGACCGATACCAGGCCCAGCATGCGCGCCAGCAGCGGCTCGGCGATGCTGACGTCCTGGATGCGCTCATAGGGGACCGAACGGGCCTCGCGCGACAGTATGCCGGTTTCCAGCCGGATGTCGTCCGCGCCGACGCTGTATTCGGTGCGCCACCAGCGCAGCACCGATCCGACCAGCGCGCTGCCGATCACCAGCACCGCGACGCCGACAAGGGCCAGTGAATGCTGGCGCAGTTCGCTGGCGCCGATCGCGACGGCGATGACCGCGAACACCGCCTGCGTCAGCGCCTTGGCGATGCCGGGAAGGATGCCCAGCAGCTCGGTACGGCGCGGTTCGCCGGATGCCGGCGCGTGGACCAGCGCGTCAGACACCCTCGGTCTCGCGCGTGATGTGGCTGCGGATCACTTCGCGCATCGCCTGCGCGTCGCCGTCCAGCAGGCCGGGCAGCGCGACCGAGCTGTTATGCGTGCCCGCCGTGTGCAGCACCAGCGTCGAGAGGCCCAGCATGCGCTCCACGGGGTTGCGGATCACGTCGATATGCTGGACCCGCCCGAACGGCACCACCGTGTCGTGGTGGAACAGCCATCCCTTGACCACGCGCAGCCGGTCCTCGGCCAGTGCGAACCCCTTGTGGCGATAGCGCCGCCGGGGCGCCCAGCCCAGGCACCACAGCGCCACCAGCGCGGCAGGCACGATCGCCACGCCCGCGGGCTGGAAGCCGACGATCTCGACCACTGCCGCGCCGATCAGCAAGGGGACGGCGACGAAGGCGCCCTCGATCATGATGGCCGTGCGGTGCCTGGGATGAAGCGGTGTGAGTTCGTCGGTCGTCATTCGGCTGCCAGCAATTCTTCTGCTCCCCCAAGATCCACGCTGACCAGGCGCGATAC
>JAPYSD010000674.1 GCA_029936705.1 Croceicoccus sp.
GGCAATCGAGGACCGGATGGTTCGCTTGGGCCGCTACCTCGGCCTGGCCCAGCCCTTGCAGCCCGACCCAGAGCCGCGCGGCGTTCATCATGATGAACATCGCAGCCAGCCCCTGGTGCTCGCCGCCGATCAGCCAGCCCTTGGCGCCGTCGTAGTTCATCACGCAGGTACAGCTGCCGTGAATGCCCATCTTCTCCTCGATGGAGCCGCAGGACAGGCTGTTGCGCTCGCCCGGTTCGCCATTCTCGTCCGGCAGGAACTTGGGCACGATGAACATGGAAATGCCCTTCGACCCCTTGGGCGCATCGGGCAGGCGGGCAAGGACGAGGTGGACGATATTGCCCGCCATGTCATGCTCGCCGCACGAGATGAAGATCTTGGTGCCGGTGATCGCATGGCTGCCATCGCCATTGGGTTCGGCGCGGGTGCGCAGCAGGCCCAGGTCGGTGCCCGCGTGCGGCTCCGTCAGGTTCATGGTGCCGGTCCATTCGCCCGACGTCAGCTTGGCGATATAGGTCGCCTTCTGCTCGTCGCTGCCCCGCGCGATCAGCGCGCGGATCGCGCCATCGGTCAGGCCGGGATACATTGCCAGCGACATGTTGGCGCTCGACAGGAATTCCTCGACCGCGACGCCGATGGCATGCGGCAGGGCCTGCCCGCCATAGCTTTCGGGCGCGGTCAGCGTGGTCCACCCGCCTTCGCACATCTGGCGATAGGCGTCGGCGAAACCGTCGGGAACTGTGACGGAGCCGTCGTCGTGGCGCGTGCAACCCTGCCGGTCGCCCGGTGCGTTGAGCGGTGCGTAGACTTCGGAAGCGAACTTGCCCGCCTCGGACAGGATCGGTTCGATCATGTCGGCGTCCAGCGCCTCGAACCCGGGCTGTCCGGCCCTGTCGCCCAGCTTCAGGACATGCTGCAGGTTGAATAGCGTATCGCGCAGCGGCGCGCTGTAATCGGCCATGGCGGCCAGCTCCTCTCTCTATTTACATTTATGTCAATATATAGCCTGCGGAGGGTGACGGTTCAATCCCCGACCATTTCCAGCCCGTCGTCCGTGACCCTGCGGTAAAAGCAACTGCGCCGCCCCGTGTGGCAGGCGGGCCCTGCGGCGGCCACCCGGACCAAGAGGCAATCCTGATCGCAATCGACCAGGATCTCGATGACGGAGAGCATGTTGCCCGATGTCTCGCCCTTCTTCCACAGGGCCTGGCGTGAGCGTGACCAGAAATGCGCGAACCCTGTCCGGCGCGTCAGTTCCAGCGCCTGCGCGTTCATGTGCGCGACCATCAGTACCGTTCCGTCCGCATCGTCCACGCATACGGCGGTGATCAGCCCGGCGCCGTCGAACCTGGGAAGAAACTGGAGTGTTGCGTCGGCGCTGCAGTCAGCCATGGGATAACGTCCTTGTCGTGGCCATTCGGTCCGGCGCACGAATGTTGCAAAACGAACACAGCGTTGCATGATTTCCATGACGGCTGCGGGAATCTCCTTTTCAAATCGCACTCCACGCGCAAGAAGGCAATCACGGCTTGAGGGAGCCGGACCCGCTCTTCGCAGCGGTCGACGTTGTCGCAGAGCAGGTTGCTGAAGCGGTCAGCGTTCAGGGAAAACGACGTGCCGGGGGGCGCGTCGGACCAGAGGCCGGAAAAGCCGCTCGAGATTATGTCTCTGATG
>JAPYSD010000112.1 GCA_029936705.1 Croceicoccus sp.
GTATAGCATTTTCCCAATCTCCTGGCTTATTCGCCAAGAACGATTGCTCCCTGCTAATTTACGATCAGGCGACCTTGGTGTCGATCTGCGAGTGGGTTTTGAAGCTTCTGAAAAGATCCAGTCTCATTCGCTCGACCGCACCCCAGAGCATGGGTGCGGTGTTGAGAAGGTTCGCTGCGGTGCCGATCGCGATGCCAGGGAAATAGACGATGCCTCCGCGGACGAGATGGTGGCGGAGCCGTTCGAAGGCCTGCTCGAGACTGTCCAAAGCGGTCGATCCGGACCGGGCGTCCTCGTCAGTGAAAAAGCAATACGGCGCATCACCTGCGAGCTTCTTGGTGACGAAGGCTACCGCGTTCATTTCACCATAGCATTCTTTGGCGTTGCGGGTGTGGCTCAGTCCCGTGCGACGATACTCCAGCGTATCCTCCCATGCGAACAAGGCAGCGGGATTACCGCGGAGCTGTTCGCGCTTGAAGGCGCGGTTTTGGATGATGAGCAGCCCGGTGCCGGGCCGGTCGTTTGAGGTCGTCATGTGCGGATCCCTTGAAGGCCTGTGAGCCTGTGGTTCCGCCGCCATTTTGCGGATGGACTTTGACAAGCCGTTAACGCCTCGAGGAATGCTGCCAAAAACCTAGTTTCGCAGCCGGCGGCAGCTAGCGTAGTCGCCAGCACGACAAGCTTCGTTTAGAGCCTTGGCGACTTCAACCCGCCGGTCGCTTGCGTGAGAGAGCAGCTGATTTGCTCGTTGGCAGGACCACTCGTCGCCAGCGGAGCATGCTTTGGCGAGCGCGGCGGACGCATTGTTCATCGAAACAAGACGTGCGGTCTCGCGCTGGGCATTCTCGCGCTGTTTCCGATCGATCTGGGCGACGTGGCGGTTGACGGTGCGCGCAACGCATGCCGCGTTGGAGATGTCGGTGCCATAACCGCAGCCGTATGGTACTACCCCAAGGGCGCGGCCGAGTTCGAAAAGATCGTTTACTGGCTGGGCGGATGCAGGTGCTGACACCAGGATGGCTATTACCGGCGCGGCAGCGACGAGGAGCTTCTTGATCATGCCTTTTCCTTCCGTTGTTCGTATTCAACGTCGGCGCAAGACATCCATTATCATTCGCTTCCAGGCCGGAAGCGCGTTCCTGGCTGCGATCTGCAAATTCCTCAGTTGGTGAGACAGCGGTTCCAGTCCGTTCGCGATGGCATTTGCGTCATCGTTCTGCAGCCAAAACTCGACTCGTTCAGCGACGCTTTGCTCGTTGCGTACTTGGAGCAATGTCGCCCCAACGGTAACTATCGCCCAGCCCCAGGTCCTCGCGTTCTTGGCCGCGACATGGCCCTCCCCTTCGATGCACTTGCGAAGTGATGCTGCAAGGAAGTGGGCTTCGTTTGGATTGAGGAAGATCCGCACCAACTGCTGTTTGTCGATGTCTTCTAGATCAAATGCGATAGTGCTGGGTTCCTCGACAAGAGCGGCGCGCCAGCGTCCAACAGGCCGCTCATCCTTGCCGAAGATGTAACCGGATTGCACTTCTTGGAACCCTTGCGATGGCTGACTTTTGACCAGATGATATAGCTAGGCAAGCCCGTCCATTACCGTTCAGAGGAAGGCGAGCGAGCTTCAGCCTGCGTAGAAAAGAGGGGCGAGGCTTTTAAGCCGCCAGATCCTCGAGGAACGCCTTCGTCTTGGCTTGCTCCTCGCGGGTGATGACGCGGATGGCAACGAAGACGATCCGCTCCTCGCCGCTACGCATCCACTTGAAACGCGTGCCGGGGATAGGATGCCCATCAACAATGTGGATCAGCTCGATGCTGCGGCCTGCGATGGTCTCGCCAATCGCAAAGCTCGCCTCGTTTTCTACGAGGGCGCCGACCCCTTCGAAGAAGCTGTCATGCTCGTCACGATTTGAACGCCGTAGATCACGGACCGTCGCCTCGCGAAGCTTCCTGGCGACGCTGGTACTTGTCTCTCCGTCATGCACGGCGACTGACGCTCTCGCGATGGTGTAGCTTTCGCCGTTTGCGAGGTGGCGAACGAGGTCGGCGACAAGCCGAACGGGGTCTTTGGGTTTCGGAAGGTGGGTCATCGTTTTCCCCTCTCGGAAGTTTGAGCTCAAGCGGCGATCGGGCGCGAGACCATCTTTTGCTCGACGAGGATAACAAGGTCGCCAATCGTCTCGAGAGACTTGCGTTCAACGAGGGATATCTCGATGTCGTATCGGTCTTCGAGTGAGACGAGCAATACGATTTCGGTGAGACTATCGATTGGCAAAGTGTCGAGTTGACGGTCCGGCGTGATCTGCGAATTCGCGTTCTCGAAAAAAGCGAGTTCGGTCTTGATGGTACTCAGGATCTCTTCGCTCATTTTGTCCTCACGAGTTCGTATTCAGTTTTGGAAAATTCTAGGATGCAGTGCGCATTTTGACCAAATGCGGGCCGCGGTCAGTGGCGCAGGGTGCTGCCTGGCGAAGTTTGCGGCGTCGAACCCGCTAGTGGCTGGAAGACGTAGGAGAAATATCCGGCTTCCCACGGAAACCGATAGTTCTGATCCGAGTGAACGATCTGGATCCAGACAGGGGCAGTGACGCCCTCCCCCGACAGCCTGAGCTCGGCCGCTCGTAACGCGCTCATTCCGTCTCTAAGATTTGCTGCGCCTGACAGTGTAACGGGCAGGAAGTAGAGCAACTTGTTATAAAGCTGCAGAGGTTCGCCGGCCAGCAGTTCGTCAGCCAGAACAGGCCACGACGCGGTAGCTATCGCGATCATGTCCTCGCTCTCGATCTGATCGGTACCGGTGACGATGAATTCCGGAAGGTGCCGGCAGCTGTTCTTCAGGGAGAACGCAAGCGTAGAGAGCCCTTGCCCATCGATATCGGCCTCGTCCTGTGCGGGACCGCTGAGATCATCGATTGAGATGGATGCATGTACGACATCGTGATGAGCCGACTGGATGATGGAATCCATGATATTGATGTAGTCGTAGATCATCTCATCAGTCGTGATAGCCTGGTCGAAGGGGCCTTCGGGCATGGTTCTCATCCTAAAATTTGGGCGGTATCGAGTGCGTGCATCCTATTTTCCCATTTCAGGGAATCCGGTGCAAGCGGCATCGAGAAAAGAAAATGCCTTAAGGCGGCTTTGGAGAACCAATCGCTACGCGGCGGCGAGAAGCTCAACTTCGTCCCAAGTGCGTATGTCGCGGTCGGGTGCTGGTGCGTCCTCCGGCTGTATCTTGAGCACATCGCGGTGATTGAACGCTACGCCCTCTAGCTTGATCGTCGGGTAGCTCGTCTGGCCCACCTCGAGTTCGTCGCGCTCGGAGATGAAGCCGCAAGGGTGTCCTCCGCCGAACGGAGTGCATGCCGGCCCGCCCTCAAGGAACAGGATGCCATGATCAGTCTCGATGAAGTCGAGCACACATCCGAAGTCATCCTCGCCCATTCCCAGAGCTGAGAGAGCATGCCCGTGGATCGGACTTTCTTTCAGAATTGCGCTTTCGGCCATCCGTGGCTGATGGAAATCAGCGATCGCTTGGTCGACCATGGTTTGGGCAAGGCGGCGAACCTCGAGAGCCATGCGAGCCGAAACGGGGTCTGCGATGCCAGCATGCGGATAATAGAACGACACACCGGTGACCTTTCCCTTCTGGACAAAGGCCCTCCATTCGGCGGGCCAGTGACCGGGAATGTCTAGATCAGACCCGGCACGATGGGGATCGCGCGCTTCGAAATATCGGCTTGATGGCAGCCAGGGACGTGCCAGGAACGTGAGCGGGCGCGTGTCATCGTGCATGTAAAGCCGCAGGACACGTTCGTCCTCGATCGTGACCCGCCGCCGATTGCCTTGGCGGATCCAGCCCGGACCCACTTCCAAGGACGATCCGAACCGGATTTCGGGCGCCTTGTTTTCGGTCACGCCGCATCCCGCGAGCGCCTTTAGATCATTGCTACCGCAGCAATGGGCGCGGACCATCCAACCTTCAGGAACACTGTCCATCGCTGCGAAACATCGTTCGGAGATGTCGTCGATAGCCATGGGTGCAGCGGCGACTTGTGGCTTTGATGGCAGTTCAGGGAACGCCCTGCGCAGTCCGGCAGATATGCGATCAACGGCCCTTGCAGTTCGATTGTTCGCCCCAAGATCGATGTGACCTAGGATTGCTTCGAGCTCGTCGAAGTCTAGCGACAGGATCTCGCGCGCTTCGATATAAGGGACCGCAGCACGATCGGCGATAGCGAGCCAGCACTGAAGGTCGGTCGCATCGAAACGCCCGGGTTGGCCCGCAGCGATCCTGGCATGCCGGATCCAGCTTTCGTTTTCAGCGCGCTTTGCGGCTTCGACTTTGGCGATCTGCTCGATCGCTTCGCGAAATCTTTTTGGCGAGCTGGCTAGCTTCGCTGCGCCGACTACCAGTGAGCGCATTTCCTGTACCGCGCTATTGCTGGCCGCATGGCGGGAAATCGCGACAATCGTCTGTTGCAGACGCTGCTGTATCTGCCTGGAAATACCCATTATTTTCCCCGCCCTTCAGTTAATCTCGGAATGCCGGATTGATGCTGCGGTAGCGACGGGGCGAAGTTACTCCGAGGCCAAGGAAGCTTCCTTTCCAAAGCCCTTTCTGCAGGAGCCGCGGCCAGAAGGTTTGCCAGAACCGCACTGATCGTGAACGTGAAACGGAGTGTGCAAGCCCCTCCCCCAATAGAATGCTGGAGAGTGAGCCTGCTGAAACCCTGACTTCGCAAAGCTGGCGCCCATACCGATCGGTGCCGTGCTTTTTTATCCGGACGATGCCCTCGTTGATCAAGGCAATTGTCCGGCGTTTGGCCTCGGTACCAAAAGCCTGGCCGAGCTCAGGGCAGTCATAGCCGATGCAGCGGATCCGGTGGGTTATACCTCCAGGCAGACGTAACTCGAGGCTGTCGCCGTCGATGACGCGAAACGAGCGCGGATGATACGCTTGCCAGCCGAATAGCTGCCCCAAGATGGTCTTCCAGCATGGTTTGGTCAGGCTCGATCGACGATGGAAAGCCATTTTTCCTCCTCTGGACATGGTCAGCCTGAGAAGGTCATGGCGAACACCGCTACCGTATTCATGATCACATGCATGAGGATGGGGAGCGTTATCGATCCCGTTTTTTCACGTATCCAGCCCATCGCCAGCCCGCTGGTGAAGAGGACAGGAAATGCCAGCGGCTGAAAGTGTATTGCCGCGAAGACGGCGGCGGACACGGTCATGGCGATAGTGGCTGGTCTATTGATCTCCCGCCGTTCACCCCACTGCTTGAGTGCAGACTGCAGCTGCCCGCGAAACAGAACCTCTTCAAGGATGGGCCCGGTTATAGCGATAGCGAGAAATACGAGGACGGAGCCCGTCAGCGATGAGCTTGCAGCGTCTGCGATAAGTCGGTTCGTTGGCTGAACGTCCTTTCCGACGAGCAGACTCTCGTAAGCCCAGTTCACGATCAGCATAGCCGCAATGGCGCCGGCGCTGATCCCAATATGCCATTGGTGACGCACGCGCTTCAAATTGCGTTTGAGGTAGGCTGAGCGCAGGGCGATCAGGATGAAGTTACCCAGGAGCACACCTAGAAGCAGGGTTATCGGATTGGCGTTGTCCGGAGACCGGATGTCTGCGCCCAGTGCAACGTTGACCAGAATTGCTAGGACCAGGCCAATTCCTTGCAGAGCGAACATCGCGGCAATCCATGCCAAGCTCTTCAGAACGCTGGGGTTGATGACATGTGGAGCGGGATCGTCCGCGGACAGGATCTGCAATGTGGCCTCGTCTTTATAGAGGGTTAGGCGGTCACGTGACCGAGCTCACGCTGCTTTTGAGGTGCGTGCGCGGGCGCTTCTGGATGAGCGAAGCCATCGAAGATGCGGTCGACCTGCCAGCCTCGGTCTTCGGCCCCGCTGATCGTCGTGATGCTGCAGTTGTCGGGGTTGGGTTCCTTTTCGCACCACTCCCAAGGGAGATGAAGGAATTCCATGATCGCGCAGCGGATCGTAACGCCATGGCTTACGCAGATGATGTCACTGATCTGGTCGCCGGCCTGCAATGCAAAATCGCGAAGGATGGTGCTGAAGATCCCCCTCACCCGGTCACACACGCGAGCGCGAGATTCTCCTGATGGCATCGGCGCGAAGAACTCGCCCTCGAAAGTCCGATGCTTCAGGTAGTGTTCGTATTCGCTTGGATAGGCTTGTGACAGTTCCTCCGGCGTTAGCCCGTCGAAGAGACCAAACGATTGTTCGCGAAGTTGCAGGCATTCTCTGGCGTCGTAGCCAATGCCAGTCTTGTCGAACTCATCCATGATCTGCGCAGCGGTATCTCGGGTTCGCCTGTATGGTGAGACGAGGAACCTGATTCCGTGATAAGGGTCGGTTCGCTGCAGGAGATGGCTCACCATCTCGGAGCCAGCAATTCTGGCTTGGTCGAAGCCCCACTCTGTCAGCTCGATCGCATGGTCCGGTTTACGACGATTTACTGACGTCGAAAGATTGGCCTCTGATAGACCGTGGCGAATGAAGTGTAGGCGTTTCACTCAGAGCTCCAGGCATCGATGCGCCAGTCAATGCCAGCGTGCCAGTGTTATAGGATGCGATGCCTCGGTTGGAGAAATGGGGATGGTGGGCTGTAGTGGATCCGAGGAGATGCGGGCGACTGCTTTTGCGGCTCAGCCTACGAAGCCAGCGCGTATTCTGCGCAAATGAGCTTGGATGGCTGATGAGCATCGGTCGTGAGCCCCTCGTTCATATCATCCAAATTGCGAGCCTGAAGAACGTCGAGATCGAGGTGGCGTAGGTTGGCGTTCTCATTGGTCGAGGCGACCTGGCGCCTTACGCCCTTCCCCTCATCAAAAAATAAAATTGAAAATTCTGACACGGTTAGAAGGGTTATACGGGTTAAAGGGACTGTTAAGACAGTTACCCGCGCGCAGATTGTCAGGTGTCGCTAGAGAATCAACGAGTCGCCAGATCGCGTGCGTGTGTGAAATCCCGCATATCCGTGTGTGGAATCCCGAACCGAGCGTGGGCGAAATCCCGATGACTTGTGGGCGATATCCCGCTTCTTTGTGGGTGAAATCCCGATGGGTGTGTGTGAAATCCCGAATGCTGGAGCCCCCTGCCCGAGATGCGTCATTGATCTTCTGTATCAACCAATTTTGACGTGTCGGGAGGCAAAAATTCTGAGATCCCTGGGTGAAACAAAACGTGAATCCCGAACTCCACGTGGATGGCTTTCCAAGGGTCGGGATATCACACACGCTTTTGCCGAAAAAAGGCAAAGAATCAGTGTGATAGTATGGGCTTGAATTTCTATGAGGAATGGTTTCGGAAGGTTTTGACCAGATTTCAGGCTGGAGCGCGAGGTTTCACTCTGGAAATTGCCTGTCGATCTAGTTTTGCCGATGCGATCTGCGTGACTTCACACACGCTTTCCGGGAAAAACCGAGGTATTTCAGTCGGTTTTCGACAGGTTAGCGCATAGGTCGATGGTTTGCCGCGGGAAACTATCTTTCGTGTCTAACGTTTTACCCCGAACATCCAAGCGAATGCAGGCCTTTGGGTCTAACACCCTCAAGGGGTGAGGAGGCCTTTCGGAAGGTTTCGCCCGAAAACTGGTCTTCGACGTGATTTCACACACGTTTTGACGGGGAAAGACCGGGGCTATCACAAGCAGTTTCCCGCGGTAAACCGCTAGGGCATCGTGACTTCACACACGGTTTTGGCCAAATGGGGCGGATTTTCAGGTCCTAGCCGTACGGGTGGACGCCTGGCTTTAGCCATTTCTCCCGCGCTGGGCCCCACTCGTGACTTCACACACGGTTTCAGGCGAATTCGGCCTTAGATCAGTGTTTTAGGTCATCAGTGAGCGTGCACTGAGGAGCGAGCCGAACCTGCCGCTGAGGCCGACGTGACTTCACCCACGGTTTCGGCAAATTAGACGTATATTTCAATGAGGTAAAAATGGGCGACGTCAGGTGGCAAATCGGGTTTCTCGCGGGAAACTTCGATCCAGTGGGATAGCACTTAAGCAAACGTCGCTTGGTATCGCTATCGGAGCTGGTGCCGAACGCGATCGTAATGACGCTTTGCCCATCCGATGAAAGCCTTTTGCCAGTCCGCAGGTTGGCGATCGGCATCGTCTTCTACCCAGGCTTTGAAGTCCTCATGAAGCGCATAGACATCGAGGCCGGGACATGAGCTTCGCACGGCTTCTATGGTTTCGGGCTCAAGGAAGCCTTGGGTTGCTTTACCACGTATCCTGGCTTTGAAGCGGCCAACGATATTCTCGACCGAGACCATTTCTCCGTCGTCGTGATTTGCGGCCGCAGCGGGGCTGGCTGACTTTCGCTTCTTAGCGATGGGAATTACGTCGCCCTTCTCTGGCAGGGCTTCAACAAGTTTATCGCGGGAAACTTCGTCGAGCGTTTGGGCATCAGATGCTTCGTCGCCCGTGTACACCATCTTGATTTTGAGCTGCCGGCCCTTCTGAATGGGCGTTAGCTTTATGCCGGGAAGTTCGTTTCGGTTTACGACCTTTAAGAGGTCGCGCTTGAAAAAACGCAAGGGCTGCATGCTTCCCGATTTTTCGTGAAGAGTTTGCAGGCTAATTTCGAATCCCTTGGATCCGTGGCTACCCGCGTGCTTGCGAGCAACCCGATAAAGCCAGCGATCAAGCCCGCCTTTGAGTGAGAAGTATCGAGGGTCGATTTTCAGCACACTGCCATTGAGTACGAG
>JAPYSD010000113.1 GCA_029936705.1 Croceicoccus sp.
GGTCGCGTCTGTATCGAGGATGAAGGTCCCGACGCGATTGGCCGCAACCGCCCACAGCGGAAAGGTGAACGGATTGGTGACGAAGGTAACCAGCGTCGCGACAGGAACGTTGGCGCGCGTGGGCAGGGCCAGGAACGCGGCCAGGAAGATCTGCCCCAGCGGCACGATGAAACCCGCAAACAGGCCCAGTGCCACGCCGCGCGGAACCGAGCGGCGGGTGAAACGCCACAGTTCGGGCGACAGGAAGCGATGCGCGATCGGCGCCAGCCAGCGATTGCTGGCCAGCCCTTCGCGGGTGGGCATGTTGGCGCGCGTCCAGCGCTTGATACGGCTCATCACCGGAGAACCCATCGAACCTTCCTGGCCGCCCCTTCCGGATCGCCGGTTCGACTCCGGTCCGGCGGCGGCTTGCATTGCCCCACTAATAGGGCAAAATCGCTACACAAGTCATGAACGGGCGGCCGGAAATTCGACCAACCCGCGTGATTTCTGGCCCAACCGTTGGCTTGTCCGCAGCTTCGTCGGTGCCGGCATGCGGCCTTACCCGTTCTCCCGCATCAGCCTGGCCTTGTCGCGCTGCCAGTCGCGGTCCTTGATCGTGGCGCGCTTGTCGTGCGTCTGCTTGCCCTTGGCCAGCGCGAGTTCGACCTTGGCGCGGCCCTTGCCGTTGAAATAGACCGACAGCGGGATCAGCGTCATGCCCTTGCGCTCGACCGCGCCCAGCAGCTTCTCGATCTCGCGGTGGTGCAGCAGCAGCGTGCGCGGGCGCTTGGGCTCGTGATTGAAGCGGTTGCCGTGGCTGAATTCGGGGATGTTGGCGTTCACCAGCCATGCCTCGCCATCGCGGACCTCGGCATAGCTTTCCTTGATCGACCCCTCGCCAAAACGCAGCGACTTCACCTCGGTCCCGGTCAGCGCAATGCCCGCCTCGAACGTGTCCTCGATGAAATAATCGTAGCGCGCCCGCCGGTTATCGGCGACCGTTTTGACTTTTTCGAAGGCGGAAGGTTTGGGGCGGGCCATTGGTTCAATCTAGGCGCTGCCGTCGCCTTGCAAAAGGGGCGGCGTAGTCAAAAACGGGGCGGAGGCTAAATTCGCTGTCAGGCCGATTCCAGCAGCCCCGCATGGACCAGTGCCTCGTCCACTGCACGGCGCGCGGCGTCGCTGCAGGCTGTCAGCGGCAGGCGCACGGAATCGTTCAGCCAGTCATGCACGCGGCTGAGTGCATATTTCACCGGCGCGGGCGAGGAATCCTCGAACATCGCGTAATGCAGCGGGTACAGCCGGTCGTTGATCTTGCGCGCCAGCGCAAAGTCGTTGTCCACGCATGCCTGCTGGAATTCCGCGCAAAGCATCGGCGCGACATTCGCGGTGACCGAGATGCAGCCAGCCGCCCCCGCCGCATTGGCCGGCAGCGACAATTCGTCATCGCCCGAAAGCTGGCAGAAATCGCGCCCGATCCCCATGCGGTGATCGACCACGCGCGAAAGATCGCCGCTGGCGTCCTTGATGCCGATGATGCGGTCGGGGAACAGGTTGACCAGTTTGC
Organism: Croceicoccus sp.; assembly: GCA_029936705.1. Lineage (GTDB taxonomy): Bacteria > Pseudomonadota > Alphaproteobacteria > Sphingomonadales > Sphingomonadaceae > Croceicoccus. The sequence continues at coordinate 1,550 of JAPYSD010000113.1, forward strand.
ACACGGTCTCAGGCTCGATGTCGGTCACCGTGCGGCCCGGCACGTTATAGAGGACGATGGGCAGGTCCGAATTCTTCGCCAGATGCGAAAAATGTGCGATCAGGCCGGCCTGGCTGGGCCGGTTGTAGTAAGGCGCGACGACCAGTGCCGCATCCGCGCCGTACCGAGCGGAATGCTCCATGTGCATAAGTGCGGTCGCGGTGTCGTTGGATCCGCAACCCGCTATAACCGGCACGCGACCCGCCGTCTGTTCCACGCAGATCTGGACCACGCGGTGATGCTCGTCGACAGAGAGGGTGGACGCCTCGCCCGTGGTGCCGCAGGGAACCAGCGCGGACGATCCGCTCTCGATCTGCCAGTCTATCAGGCGGCGGAAGGCGGCCTCGTCGACCGCGCCGTCCGCGAAGGGGGTGACCAGTGCCGGAATCGAACCCGAGAACATTATTGGAAACGCTCCTGAATACAGTATCTTGCTGGCGGGATTTCCCGCGGTCCAGCGGGATCGATTTGCCAATCCTGCCGTTCATTCGCTGATAAGGAGGGACCCCCTACTATGTCCAGCATGGACACCCAACGCATTTCTCGCCTTTTTCCGCGGCTTCGTACGGGTGCCGCTCCGCTTGCCTTGCTGGCGTTGACCGCTGCCCCCGCCTGCGCGGAGGAAAACGCCACGGTCCAGCAGCAGCCCGCGCAGAGCTTCGGCGAAATCCAGTGGAACCCCGGCGACTGGGAAAGGGCACGCGCGCAGCAGATGGCCGCGCGGCCCGGACCGATGGCCTATGCCGTCACCCGCTGGCAGCAGCTGAAGCAGCAGCCCAGCCCCAGTTTCGTGGAAATCTCGAACTTCATCACGCAATATCCCGGTCTGCCCGACCAGGAAGACCTGCAGGAAAAGGCCGAGGGACGGCTCGACAGCGAATATGTCGATGCGGCGCGGCTGGTGGCGTTTTTCGACACCCATCCGCCACTGACTGGCCAGGGCCAGGCACAATATGCGCTTGCCTTGCGCGCGTTGGGCCGCCCCCAGGCCATCGATGCAGCGCGTCGTGCGTGGCGCGCGGGCGCGATGTCGCCAACGGCAGAGGCATCGCTGGCAACCATGTTCGGCGGGGCCCTTACCATGGCCGACCACGTCGCAAGGGTCGACGAATTGCTGTGGCAGGACGAGGGTGAGGCCGCGGCGCGCCAGATGCGCTATATCACCGGGCCCGAACGGACGCTCATGATGGCGCGCCTTGCCGCCGCGCAGGGCAGCGATCCTACCGCGCTTGGCCTGCAAGTGCCCGCCAGTGCGGCAGGCGATGCGGGCTGGATCTTCAACCGGGCCCGCCAGCTGCGCAATTCGGGCCAGCAAGCGGCGGCGCGGTCCTTCATCGTGAATTCGCCCGCGCTGACCCAGCTTCCCGGCGATCCGCTGCAGTTCGTGCGCGAGATGCGCTATCAGGCGATGAACGCGGTCGAGAGCGGCGACATCGGCACCGCGGTCCGCATCGCGCAGCGCGCGGATGCAGCCTTTGCGCCGGGCACCGACGTGTCGAAGCTGTCCGGCCCGATCCGCGACGAATATGAAAAGCTGTTCTACAATGTCGGCGAAGCGGCGATGCGGCGCGGCGACAATGCCAGCGCGGCACGCATGTTCGCCACCTATGGCGCGTCGCAGATGACGGCCCCTGCCCGCACCAAGGGTTTCTATTTCGCCGGCGTAGCTGCGCAAAAGGCCGGCATGGGCGATTTCTCGCGCGCGGAGTTCGAGAAGGCCGCCGCCTATCCCGACCAGTTCTACGGTCAGATGGCGTTTGAAAAGCTGGGCCGACCACTGACCATCCCGGCAGGCCGGCTTGGCATGCCCAGTGCCGAGCAGCGGGCCGAGTTTCAGCGCCGCCCGCTGGTCCAGGCGGTCCGCGAGGTTGGCCGGTCGGGCGACTGGCGCACCGGCGTCGCGTTCTTCAAGGAGCTGGGCCGCCAGGCCGATTCGCCCGAGGAATACGCGCTGATCGCCGAACTTGCGCGCGAGACGGGTCGCCGCGACCTGGCCGTGATCGCGGGGCGCGAGGCTTCGACCAAGCAGATCTATGGCTTCTCGCCCTATGGCTTCCCGCGCATCGACGTGCCCGCGGGCGCGGACTGGACGATGATCCACGCCATCGCGCGGCAGGAAAGCCAGTTCGCCACCGACGCGGTCAGCCACGCGGGTGCGCGCGGGTTGATGCAGCTGATGCCAGGCACCGCGCAGGAGCAAGCGGGCAAGATGTATCTCAGCTACAATTCCGGCTCGCTGATTTCCGACCCGCAGTACAATATCCGCCTGGGCTCGGGCTATTTCGCGCGGATGATGGACGTGTTCGGCGGATCCTATCCTCTGGCGATCGCGGCCTATAACGCGGGGCCGGGCAATGTCGGCAAGTGGCTGCGCGCCAATGGCGATCCGCGCACCGGGCAGATCGGCTGGGTCGAATGGATCGAGGCGATCCCCTTCAGCGAGACGCGCCGCTATGTCGCGCGCGTGCTGGAGAACGCGGCCTATTACGACGCGCTCTATCCCGATGCGGGCAAGCGCAGCGGGGATTATCCGCTGAGCTATTACATGCGCAAGCAGCCGGGCCGCTGATCGCACGGCATCGATGAAAACTTCGCGGGCCGGGTGACATCCTCAACCGGCCCGCGCTAGTCACGGCGCATGAAACCGACCGGGAACCCGATCACGCCGCAAGGCTACGCCGCGATGCGCGCGCGTTACGACGCGCTGCTGGGCAAGGACCGGCCCGAGATCGTCGAGATCATCAGCTGGGCCGCGGGCAATGGCGATCGCAGCGAGAACGGCGATTATATCTATGGCCGCAAGAAGCTGCGCGAGATCGACCGCGAACTGGCTCGCCTCGCCCGCCGGATGAAGGCGGCGCGGGTGGTGAACCCGGCGGAGCAGCCCGACAAGGACCGCGTCTTCTTCGGCGCCACCGTCACGATCGCGGACGAGGACGACGAGCATCGCACCGTGACCATCGTCGGCGACGACGAGGCGGACGCGGGCGCACACCGGATCGGCTGGGGCAGCCCCCTCGCCCGCGCGCTGCGCGGCGCCGCTCTGGGCGACCTGCGCACGGTGCGCCTGCCCGCCGGCGACAAGGAATGGGAAGTGGTGGAAATCGCCTATGGCTAGGCGTCTGGCGCTGCTCGCCCTGTGCGCGCTGGCGGCGCCCGCCATGGCCGCGCCGCAGGCAATCTCGGTGCATGCAGGCTGGGGCGCGTTCCGCGACGGCAAGCGCTGCTATGCCATTGCCGAGGCCGAGCCCACGACCGCCGCGCGCGAGCTTGAGCCCTTCGCCTCGGTATCGCTGGCTCCCGATGCCCCTGCGCTTCAGGTCCGGCTGTCGCGCGTGATCCGGATGGGCAGCGCGGTGACGCTGCAGGTCGGCAATCGCCGCTTTCGCCTGACGGGCCAGGGCGCGACCGCGACCAGCCGCGATACGGCGACGGGCGGCAGCCGGGCGATCATCGCCGCGCTACGCGATGCCGACACGATGGTCGTCCATGCGCGCGACCAGCGCTCACGCTATTTCCGCGACATCTACGACCTGACCGGCGCGCCGACTGCCATCGATGCCGCGCTGATCCGCTGCGCGCGCTGAACGCGCAAAGGGCGGAGCCGGTTGCCCGGCCCCGCCCCGTTTCAGATCGGCATGCGCTTAGAAGCGGTAGCCGACCGAACCGACGATCTGGTGGCGATCGGTGTCGATGTCGAACCGGTCGCTCTCGATGTCGTTGCCGTAATCGAACTCGGCCTCGCCATAGTTGGAATAGCGATATTCGAACTTGGCGAAGCTGTTCGGCGTCATCGCATATTCCAGACCGGCACCCAGGCGGTAGCCGTCGGTGTCGATGTTGTCCTTCAGCTCGCTTTCGCCGTCACGCGCCAGCACGTTGAAGCGCGCGTTGGTGTAACCCGCCTTCACATAGGCGAGCAGGTCGGGCTGGACCTTGTAGCCGGCGCGCGCGCCGATGTAGAGGTCGCGGCCGGTGTCGACGCGGCCCAGGCCGAAGCCCTCGAAATCGCGGCCATCGCTGTATTCGGTCTTGGCGGTCGAATCGGTGTACTCACCCTCGACGCCCAGCACGGTGCTGCCCATGTCGATGTCGTAACCCAGGCCCACGCCGTAGAGCAGGCCGTCGATGCTCTGATCGTCCTGGTCGTTGATGTCGTTGTCCGAATCCGAACCGGCGGTCGAAATGTCATAGCCGATGATCGCCTCGACGCGCGGACCCGAGAAATCGTAGTCGTTCATCTGCGCGTGGGCCGGCATGGCGACGATGGCGGCAGCGGTACCGGCGGCGGCCATGGAAATCAGCTTTTTCATAAGTACTCCAATCATATTCCCTCATTGCCCCTTTGGCGGGGCATAGACCGGGAAAATGCTCGGACACAATCTTGCGTTTCATGAACATAAGACAACAATGCAGCTTGCCGCATATTTCGCACATCTGGCCGGGACAGGGTGCGGATTTTGCGACAAACACCATTGGATACAAGAATTTACGGAACCTTTGCTGCAAATGCGTATTCGCGTGCGCCCGAAGATATACAAGGTCACTGGACCACTGGCGCAAGCGCTTGCCGTGGACTATATGCAGGGCATCATGACAGCAGTGCCGAACTCCATGCCCATTCCGGGCCACATCGACCCCGTGCCCGTCCCGCGCCCGATCACGGAGCGGGCGGACGGCCGCCTCGACCTGCTTGGCCTGCCCAAGAAGCAGATCGCCGACATGTTCGAGCATGCCGGGCTGGACAAGAAACAGGCGAAGCTGCGCGCCAAGCAGGTGTGGCACTGGATCTATCACCGCGGCGTGTCCGAGTTCGAGGCGATGACCGACATCGCCAAGACCATGCGCCCGTGGCTGGCCGAACGCTTCGTCATCGCCCGGCCCGAGGTGGTCGAGGCGCAGCATTCCAGCGACGGCACCCGCAAGTGGCTGCTGCGCACCGCGGACGGCCACGATTACGAGATGGTGTTCATCCCCGATGCCGATCGCGGCACGCTGTGCGTGTCGAGCCAGGTGGGCTGCACGCTGAACTGCCGGTTCTGCCACACCGGGACCATGCGACTGGTGCGCAACCTCACCCCGGGCGAGATCGTGGGACAGGTCATGCTGGCCCGCGACGCGCTGGGCGAATGGCCCCGAGGGACCGAACCGGCGCGGCTGATGGACGACCTGGGCGACGAGAGCGAGAGCGACTACACCGCCGATGGCCGCCTGCTGACCAATATCGTAATGATGGGCATGGGCGAGCCGCTCTGTAATTTCGACAATGTCCGCGACGCGCTTTCGATCGTGATGGACGGCGAAGGGCTGGCGCTGTCCAAGCGGCGCATCACCCTGTCGACCAGCGGCGTCGTCCCGATGATGGAGCGCTGCGGACAGGAAATCGGGGTGAACCTGGCCGTTTCGCTGCACGCGGTGAACAAGGACGTTCGCGACGAGATCGTGCCGATCAACAAGAAATACGGGCTTGAGGAACTTTTGCAGGCCTGCGCCGATTATCCTGGCGCGTCGAATGCCAGGCGCATCACGTTCGAGTATGTCATGCTGAAGGACAAGAACGACAGCGACGAGGATGCGCGCGAACTGGTCCGCCTGCTGCGCAAGTACGATCTGCCGGCGAAGGTGAACCTGATCCCGTTCAATCCCTGGCCGGGCGCAGCCTATGAATGCAGCACCCCCGAACGAATCCGCGCCTTTTCGAACATCGTGTTCGAAGGCGGCATCAGCGCGCCCGTGCGCACCCCGCGCGGGCGCGACATCGACGCGGCATGCGGCCAGTTGAAGACTGCGGCGGAAAAGAAAAGCCGCGCCGAACTCGACCGTATCGCGGCCGAGAAGCAGGCAGCGCTCGGGTGACCGTCTCCTTCCGGCGCGCCGTGCGCGACGATCTGCCCGCGATCGTGAAACTGCTGGCCGACGACGTGCTGGGCCGTTCGCGCGAGAATTACAGCGAGCCGCTGGACGCCCGCTATGAGGACGCGTTCGCGGTGGTGGACGCCGATCCGCGGCAGATGCTGATCGTGGCCGAGATCGATGGCACGGTGATCGGTACGATGCAGATCGCCTTCCTGTCCGGTATCGGGCGGATGGGCGCGCTGCGCGGGCAGTTCGAATCGGTGCACATTGCCGAAGGCCTGCGCGGACAGGGCCATGGCGCGGCCATGATCCACTGGGCGGTCGAACGATGTCGCGAGCGCGGCTGCGATTTCGTGCAGCTGACCAGCGACCGGCGCCGCGCCGGGGCCCATAGCTTCTACGAAGGGCTGGGCTTTGCCCCCAGCCACGTCGGCTACAAGCTCTTCCTCTAGCCTTCCTGCCGCAAATCGTAAGCGGCGCGCGCCTCGGCCACGGTGTCGCGGTTCGCCACCGCCCAGTCGCCCAGCCGGCTGACCGGTTCGCGCAGGGATTGGCCCAGCGGGGTCAGCGCGTAATCGACGCGCGGCGGCACGCTGGGCGTGACCGCGCGGCTGACCAGCCCGTCCCGCTCAAGCCCGCGCAGGGTGCGGGTCAGCATGCGCTGCGAGATACCCTCGATCTCGCGGCGAAGCTGGTTGAACCGCATCGAGCCATAGCCGAGCTGCATCACCACCTGCATCGACCACTTGTCGCCGACACGCGACAGCACCTCGGTCACGGCGGGACATGCGGCGGGGGAATGGCCGGGCAGAACCTCGTCTTCCCGGCCCCCGGTCACACCGGTGTTCCTAGCGAACTGTTCTGTGCCTTCTTGAAGGCGGGGCCTGGTGATCTCCATATGGCGGTGGTTATCGTTTGATACCGGAGTTGTCACATGAAAATCCTGAGAATCGATTCCAGCACCACCGGCGCCAAGTCCGTCACGCGCGAGATGACCGGCCTGATCATGGAGAAGCTGAAAAGCGATCATCCCGATGCCGCGATCGTCACCCGCGACCTGGGGGTCGAGCCGCTCGCCCACCTCAATCCCACCACCACCGGCGCAATTCGCATGGGCGAGGATGACTGGACCGACGACATGAAGGCCGCCGCACCCGCCGAGCAGGCCATCCTGGACGAGTTCCTGTCGTCCGACATCGTCGTGCTGGGCGCGCCGATGTACAATTTCACGATCCCCTCGGCGCTCAAGTCGGGGATCGACCGGCTGGGCGTGCCCCGCGTGACCGTCCGC
>JAPYSD010000114.1 GCA_029936705.1 Croceicoccus sp.
ATGTTCACCACCGGCGATTACGCAGGGGCACCGCGCCTTGTCGGCATGAGCTGGGGCGCCGAGGACCTGGCCGACGCGCTGGGCGCCAGTAGCAACCGCGAGGTGGACGGCGAATACGGCTTTACCTACCGGCTCGCGCGCAGCCTGTGCCTTGTCGGCGCGGCCAGCGCGGGCGTGGTGCCGATCGACACGATCCACGGCGATTTCCGCGACCTGGACGGGCTGCGCGCCCGCGCCGAAACCGCCCGGGCCGAAGGTTTTCGCGGCATGCTGGCGATCCACCCCGCGCAGGTCGCAGTGATCAACGCAGCCTTCACGCCCAGCGAGGAAGAGATCGCCGCCGCGCAGGAAATCGTCGACCTGTTCGCCGCCAATCCCGGCGTGGGCGCGATCGGGCACAATGGCGGCATGCTCGACCGCCCCCACCTTGCCCGCGCTGAAACGCTGCTGCGACTGGCGGGACGGCGGTAGCAAGGCGCATCCGATGCAGGATGGGGCCATCGACCGCGAACGCCGCCGCCTGCTGCGAGCCATGTTCGATGCCGCCATCGCCGCGGCGGACCCGGCCACTGCCGTCGCGTCGAACCTGCCTGCCAAGCCGCGCGGGCGGTGCCTGGTCGTCGGCGCGGGCAAGGCCTCGGCCGCGATGGCGGCGGCGCTGGAAGCCGCGTGGCCCGATGTCGCGATCGAGGGCATTGTCTCGACGCGCCATGGCCATGCCGTGCCGTGCGCGCGGATCAGGATCGTCGAAGCGGGCCACCCGGTGCCCGACGCCAATAGCGTCGCCGCTGCCGATGCCATGCTGGACCTGCTGCGAAGCGCGGGTCCGGACGATCTCGTGCTGGCGCTGATGTCCGGCGGCGGTTCGGCTTGCCTTGCCCGCCCGGCCCACGGCGTGACGCTGGCCGACAAGCAGGCGATCACCGCAGGATTACTACGTAGCGGCGCGCCGATCTCGCAGATCAACCGCGTTCGCAAGGCCTTGTCGTCGGTCAAGGGCGGCCGCCTTGCCCATGCCGCCGGGGCCGCACCGGTCTGGAGCCTGGTCATCAGCGATGTGCCGGGCGACGATCCCGCCGATGTCGCATCCGGCCCGACCATTGCGCAGGGCGCGCAGATCGAAGACCCGCTCGACATTCTGGCCCGTTACGACATCGTTGTGCCCGCCCATGTGCGCGGCGCCTTGCTGGCGCAGCAGGACCGGCCCCTCCCCAACCGACCGCAGGATCACGTGCGCGTGATCGCCAGCCCCGCGCAATCGCTCGCCGCCGCCGCTGCGATGGCACGCGCGAACGGATACGAAGTCGCCAACCTAGGTGACCGGGTGGAAGGCGAAGCCGCGCATGTCGCCGCAACCCACGCCGAACTGGCCCTGCGCACCGCTGCCGAAGGGCGCGGACCGATGGCCATCCTGTCGGGCGGGGAAACAACCGTCACCCTGCCGCCGGGCTGCGCAGGATCGGGCGGGCGCAACACCGAGTATCAGCTGGCGCTGGCCCGCGCGCTGGGCGGCCATCCGAACATCTGGGCCATCGCGGGCGATTCCGACGGCATCGACGGCGCGTCCGAGGCAGCGGGCGCCATTGGCGCGCCCGACACCCTGTCCCGCGCGGCCAATGCGGGGCTGGACGCGGGCAAAGCGCTATCCGCCCACGCTTCCGGCGATTACTTCGCCGCGCTGGGCGATCTGGTGATCACCGGCCCGACCCACACCAATGTGAACGACATCCGCATCCAGCTCATCGGCTAGAAGCGCGGCCCCTACGCCTGCGAGCCCTTCAGCAGCGCCATGCGCAGGCACTGGCAAACGACCTCGTCACGCTGGTTGACCAGCTCGTGGCGGAAGGTGACGATGCCGCAGCCGGGCCGCGACCTGGAATCGCGCAGTTCCACCACTTCACTGCGCGCCCACAGCGTATCGCCGATGAAAACCGGTTTCGGCATGGTCAGGCTGTCATAGCCCAGGTTGGCGACCAGCGCGCCCAAGGTGGTGTCCCCCACCGACAATCCGACCATCAGCGCAAAGGTAAAGGTGCCGTTGACCAAGATCTGCCCGAACTCGCTCTCCTTCGCTGCCTCGGCATCCAGGTGCAGCGGCTGGGGATTGTGGGTCATGGCCGTGAACAGCAGATTGTCGGTCTCGGTCACCGTCCGGCGGATCTCGTGCGTCAATTTGTCGCCCACGCTCCACTGGTCATAGAATCTTCCGGCCATCGTCCATCCTCTCTGCAAGTTCGATCTGGCTGTCCTGTCGCCCCTGCCGTGCAGGATCGCAAGGGGCGCGCAGGAAACGTCGGAGGAATTAGACCAGCGTCGGGCGCGAACGGATCGCGTTCAGTACCTGAGGCGCAACGATATAGACCGCGTGCCGCCCGCCGCCGCGATTGCGGTGATCCTTCACGCGCCCGGCATAGTGGCGCTGGACAAAGCCCGCCTTGACCAGGTCGGATACCGCGCGGCTGACATTCGCCTTGCCCACCGCCAGCGCTTCTTCCTCAAGCGCGGCATCGACCAGCCGCGTGTCGCAGGCGCGCGGGCCCAGCCGCTGTTCCACCTTGCGGCGCATCGCGGCGCGGCGATGATCGCGCGCGGCCAGCGGCACCAGCTTTTCCGCCACCCACTCGCGCAGCGGCTGGCGCACCCCGTCCGGCCCCGCGACCCATGGTCCCGCCTGCCCGTCGGGCCGCGCGGCCTCGGCAATCAGGCCCAGCACCATGAACGCATAGCGCGGACGCCGCGAATTCTGCGCCAGCGCGTTGAGGATCGAGCCGATGTCTTCGGCCCGCGGCGAGCTTTCCTGCGTGTACATAAGGTGAATCTGCCACGCCGCGAATCGCTTGTGAATCCCTGTAATGCGCCGAATCCGTCTTTTTTCGGCCGACCCGGACCCCTGCCTGTGACCTGAACCGTTGAAGTGGCAAAGGAGACTCCGATGGCCGCATCCATTCATACGCATACGACAGGACAAGGAAGGCAGTTGCTGCTCGTCCACGGGCTGGGAGGAAGCTGGCAATCGTGGCTGCCGGTCCTGCCCGCCCTGACGGCCCGGCGCGAGGTTATCGCGATCGACCTGCCGGGGCACGGCCAGTCCCCCGCCGACGGCGGCAGCGGCACGTTTCGCGGTCTGGCGGGCAGTCTGGAAGAGTATATCGCGCGCAATCGGCTGGGCGGCATCGACGTGGCGGGCGTCTCGCTCGGCGGACGGCTGGTGCTGGAAATGGCAAGGCGCGGGTGCGTCGGCGATGTCGTGGCGCTAGACCCCGGCGGATTCTGGCAGGGGTGGGAGCGGACCTATTTCCGCTGGACGCTCGGCGCCTCGCTCCGGCTTCTGCGCCTGCTGAAAGGGCAGCTGGACCGGCTCAGCGCTTCGCCCTTGGCGCGCAGCGCGCTCCTTGCGCAGCTTTCGGCGCGGCCAGGGGCGCTTTCGGCGGACCTCGTCCAGCGGGAACTGGCGTCCTTCGCCGGAACGCCGACCGTCGGCCCGCTGATACGCGACCTCGCCAACGGACCGGCGCAGCAGGGTCCGGCGTCACCGGCAGCGGGCAAAATCACCATCGGCTGGGGCCGCAAGGATCGTCTCTGCCCCCCGCGCCAGGCAAGCCGCGCCCGCGCCGCCTTTCCCGCCGCCGAGTTCCACTGGTTCGAGCAGAGCGGCCATTACTCGATCTGGGATTGCCCGGAGCAGGCGGCAGACCTGATCCTGCAATCGACGGGCGGTGATCGGGGTTGAATCCGTAAGACCGCCCGCCCGCCTGCATCCAATTCGCGCCCTCGCGCGTAGCTGGACACAAGGACATCGCGCCAGCGACAGACGATCGGGAGGATAACATTCATGCAGCAGGCTATGCGCGCGCTGGCAATGGCGACAACTGCTGCGGCCCTGTCCCCCGTCCCGGCGCTGTCGCAGGAGCATGATCCGGATGATCCGCCCGCCCCGGCGGCAAGCGGCACCGAACGATCGGAACCGCCTGCCGAACAGATCGTCGTGTATGGCCGCGCGATCCAGCAGATCGGCATCGCCACCTCCGGCTCGCAAGGCACGGTCGGCTATGCCGATTTCGACAATGTCCCGATCAGCCGCACCGGCGAGCTGGTCGAGAACGTGCCCGGCGTGATCGCGACGCAGCATTCGGGATCGGGCAAGGCGAACCAGTATTTCCTGCGCGGCTTCAACCTCGACCACGGGACCGATTTCGCGGGGTTCGTCGACGGCGTACCGATCAACATGCGCAGCCATGGGCACGGCCAGGGCTATCTCGACTTCAATTTCCTGATCCCCGAACTGCTGGAGCGGGTGGATTACCGCAAGGGCCCCTATTTCGCCGATGTCGGCGATTTCTCCGCCGCGGGCACGGTCTCTTTCGTCACGCGCGACACGGTCGATCCCTTCGTCCAGGGGCAGGTCGGCGCGTTCGGCTATCGCCGCGCGGTGGCCGCGGGCAGCACCATGCTGGGCAGCGGCGACCTGCTCGCCGCGGCACAGGTGCAGGGCTATGACGGCCCGTGGGACCTGCCGGAAGACCTGCGGCGCGTGTCGGGCCTGCTGAAATACAGCGCGGGCGCGGCGGGCCGGACATTCTCGGTCCAGCTCAACGCCTACGACAGCAAGTGGACATCGACCGACCAGGTCCCCCGCCGCGCGGTCCGCAGCGGCGCGATCGACCGGTTCGGCTTCATCGACCCCGACCTTGGCGGCAAGACCACGCGCATCGGCACCGCCGCCAAGGCCCAGCTTGGCAAGACAAGCCTTAACGCCTTTGCCACCTTCTACGATTTCCGGCTGACCTCGAACTTCACCTATTTCCTCGACGATCCGGTGGACGGGGACGAATTCATCCAGCGCGACCGCCGCATGACCTATGGCGGATCGGCCAGCCACCGCGTTGACCTTGGCCCTGCGCAGCTGACCTTCGGCGGCGATGCGCGCCATGACGTGGTGGACCGCGTCGGCCTGTACGAAAGCGTCGCGGGGCGGCAGACGGGCACCATCCGGCAAGATCGGCTGAACGAATTCGGCTTCGGCCTCTACGGCCAGGCGGAAATCATGCTCGCCCCCGGCCTGCGCGCCATCGGCGGGCTGCGTTACGACCGGATCGGCTATGACGTCCGTTCCGACCTGGCCGCCAATTCCGGCACCGGACACGACGACCTGCTGGGACCAAAGCTCGCCCTCGCGTGGGAGGCTGTGGACGGGCTCGAACTCTATGCCAATTACGGGCGCAGTTTCCATTCCAACGACGTACGCGGCGCGGCGATTTCCGTCGATCCGGCCAGCGGCGAGCGGGCAGAGGCCGTTCCCGTCATCGTCCCCGCCGATGGCGCGGAACTGGGTGCGCGGCTGGAACGCGGCGGCATCACCGCTTCGCTGGTCGGCTTCTGGCTGAAGCTGGACAGCGAGCTGGTCTTCGTCGGCGACGCCGGCAATACCGAGGCGAACGACGGCTCACGCCGCTATGGGGTCGAAGCGACATTGTTCTGGCAGCCCGCCGACTGGATCGCGATCGACGCCGATTACGCCTATACCGACGCCCGCTTCGTCGGCGTCGGCAGCGGGGCCGACCGCATTCCCGGAGCGGTGCCCGAAATCATCTCGGCAGGCGTGACGATCAGCCCGGTGGCAGCGATCGACCTGACGGCCAAGCTGCGCCATTTCGGTTCCGCCCCGCTGGTCGAGGACGGCAGCGAGCGCAGCGATGCGACCACGCTCGTCAACATCGGCGGCTATTACGATTTCGGACGGCTGCGGGTCGGGGCCGAGGTTTTCAACCTGTTCGACAGCGCCGACAACGACATCACCTATTTCTACGAATCGCAGCTCAAGGGCGAGGCCGCACCGGTCGCGGATCGCCATTTTCACCCCGTCGAACCCCGGCAGCTAAGGGTAAGCGCGCGCTACAGCTTCTGAAAGTCCCGCCCCCGCGTCAGTTCGGCTTGATCAGCTCGTTGTCGTGAATCTCCATGATCTCGAACACATTGCCGAAGAAGTCGCGGCCATAGGTCGCGCTGAAGCCCGCCTTCCGGCCATCCTCGTCCGTGGTGATCATGGTCAGGTCGGGCGGCGCGTGGAACGTCAGCCCCGCCTCGACCATGCGCTCGTAGGTCGCCTGCACGTCGTCCACCTCGAACCCGATATGCGTATAGCCGAACAGGTTGACCGGCCGCGCCTCCTCCACCTCGGGCGAGCGGGGGCTGAGATATTCGAAACACTCGATCTGCACGTTCTTCAGCCGCGCGATGAAGGTCCTGGCCGCGGATCCTTTCAGCGCGACGACCGAATCGATCCAGTCGTTCCCCGGCTCCCACTCGGTCGCGCTGATTTCCTCGGCGCCCAGCAGTTCGACATAGAACCGGCGCGCGACATCGATGTCGGGCACGCTCATGCCGATGTGGTGGACGCCGCGAATGGGTACGCTCATGCCGGTATCTCCTTCATGTATTCGCCCAGCGTGTGGTGAAAATGCCGGATCCGCGATTCCTGGTAGGTGGACAGGGTCTGCGCTCCTTTTCCGCTGGCGTACATGCCTTCGCGCTGCGCGCGCATGATGTCGGTATCCTGGTCCAGCACGCTGGCAAGGAACGGGTCCATGCTCTCAAGGCTGGCGAACTGCTCGTCCTCGGCGATTTCCTCGACCTCCGCGACCTCGAACCGGCCGTCCCGCGGCTTGGGATGCAGCACGTACTGGTCGAAGATCGCCCGGTCGCGGTCGTGCCCGTCGGGGCGGAACTGCTGCACCAGGCAGAGGCCGGGGGCGGGATAGATCATGATGTTGGGGAAGAGGTGATACTTGATGGAATCGATCATCTCGGGAACGGAATGGCCCGAATAGTCGAGCCCGTATTGATCCCGCATGCGCGCGCGAAGCTGCTCGGCCATGACCCAGCGCGCTGTCTTCCCCTTTGGCACGACGGCGCGCTCGCCCACCATCCGCCCATCGCCCACCAGCATCGTGTCGAGCATTTCCTGCTCGCTCATCGCGGTGCGCGCGGTGGGGCTTGCCGTACCCATGGCGCACAGGTCGCGGCTGACATGGCGCGAAAATATGTCGTGCTGCATGTTGTGGTCGCCCACGACATTGGTCATCTCCGGATGGACATAGGGCGTGTGATAGGCCTCCATGAAGGCCTCCATCGCCAGCTTCCAGTTGCCGGGCAGATGCTTGCGCACATGGGTCGCTACATACCAGCCGCGCAGGTCCCAGTTGCGGAAATGCTCGGGCAGCACCTCGAGGTACTCGTCCAGCGGGACCGCGTCGGAATCGAAATTGACGAACACCATCCCGTTCCAGCTGTCGACCCGGATCTCGGCCAGGCCAGCACGGGCGGGGTCGACATGCGGGAATTCGAAATCGCAGGGAATGGATTTGAGCGATCCGTCGAGGTTCCACTGCCAGTTGTGGAACGGGCAGGTGATATCGGCCGACCACCCGCACGAACCTGACGGCTTCAGCTTGGTCCCGCGGTGCATGCAGGAATTGTAGAACGCCTTCAGGCCGTCTTGCGTCCTGACGATGACGGCGGAAAGCCGCCCGATGTCATGGACGAGGAAGTCGCCCGGCTCCGCCAGGTGTTCGTCGCGGCAGGCGAATTGCCACACAAGTTTCCATACCCGCTCGAACTCGCGGTCGAAGAAATCCTGGTCGACGTAGCGCGCAAACGGAATATCGGAGAGATCCTGGTCGGGATTGCGCTGCTGCGCCAGCACCGGCGGCAGCTTGCCGTCGCGCCCGGCCACGTCGGCCCAGGTGTTTCCGGGGTAACGCCCGCGCATGAGCTGCTGCATATCGCTCATTGACCGGGCCCTCTCGCATCCGTCATATCTATCGTGAATATGACGTCATGTTCAGCTTTGGAAAGGATGCGCGCAGAGTCATGGCGGGTCAAGACGGTAATTGCGCCTTCAGCCGCCCGCGCCAGAACGCCGGTGCCCGCGCGCTCGCGCTACTCTGGAATGCGAAGGTAACGCAGCGCCATCAGCAGCGCCTGGCGCGCGAATTCCATGTCGGTGACGCGCAGCCCCCGCCCCATCTCGCCGCCTGCGGGAAGGTCCGACCACACCACCGCGCCGCGAATGATCGAATGGGCATAGAGCACCTGCTGGCGAAGTTCGTCCGGATCGCGGTCGGGCAGCTTCTCCACCAGCCTGTCGGCGATCAGGCTGGCGACGATCTCGTTCGCCGCGCTCTGGTCCCGGTGGGTGGATGGATCCTCCAGCCGCCGCCGTTCGATCAGACGCAGCAAGCCGGAATCCAGCGTGAACGCGCTGAACACGATATCGAGGTGCAGCACCACCAGCTCGCGCGGGGTCGCCGCCATCGCGTGATCCGATGTGCACAATTCCCGGATCTCGCGCATCCGGCAGCTGCGATAGCCCGCGACCATCGCGGCAAGCAGCGCGTCCTTGTCCGCGAAATACTTGTAGACGGTGCCGACCGGCACTCCCGCCTGCGCCGCCACGTCGGCGACACGCGCCGCGTCGAAGCCGCGCTGGGAAAACAGCTGCAGCGCGGCCACGACGATCCGCTCCAGCGCCTCCCGGCTGCGCTGCTGGCGCGGTCTCTTGAACACCTCGCTGTCCTCCATCCAGCGGATCGGGTCCGCTTCGAACGGGATGGTGCCGAATGGCGCGTCGGGCTGGCGGTGGATGGTCACGCACAGGCGTTAGCCGCCCGAACGCCCTCTTGCCAACATGCTGGAC
>JAPYSD010000115.1 GCA_029936705.1 Croceicoccus sp.
GTGCTCACCCGGGCCGGCCATACCGAGGCAGCCGTGGACATCTCGCGCCTCGCAGGCCTCAACCCGTCCGGGGTCATCTGCGAGATCATGAACGACGACGGCTCCATGTCGCGCATGGAAGATTTGATCCGCTTCGCTCGCATGCATGACCTGAAAGTCGGGACGATCCGCGACCTGATTGCCTATCGGCGCAGCCACGACCGGCACGTCAAGGTGGTCTCGGAAAGCAGCTTCGAGACGCCCGACGGTGCGCGCTGGAAGGCCATGGCCTTTCGCAACGAGCCCACCGGCGACGAGATGATCGCACTGGTCCATGGCCGCATCAACCCTGAGGAACCGGTCCTGGTCCGGATGCATACGCTCGACATGTTCGCCGACGTGTTCGGGGAAAAGAGCGCACGCAGCGGCCTTTTCACCAATGCCATGCGCGAGATCGAGGCCGCAGGCTCAGGAGTGATCGTCGCAATCAGCCAGCTGCGCGCCTCCGTTGCGCGGATGCTCGACCGGCGCGAAGGTCGCGGCGGAGCCGACATGGACGAACTGCGCGACTATGGTGTCGGCGCCCAAATCCTGGCCGAACTTGGCGTGCACGAGATGATCCTGCTGACCACTTCGCATCAGTCGCTGATCGCGCTTGAGGGTTACGGCCTGACGATCGTCGAGGAGCGTTTCCTGACCGCGGCGCCGACAGATACGCAGAACGCCTGATCTTCCGGCCGCGCCTTTCAGAACTGGAGAATTACCTTGGCTCGTTTCCTCATCGTGGAAGCCCGTTTCTACTCACACCTCAACGACATGCTGATCGCGGGCGCCCGCGAAGCACTGGAAGCGGGTGGCAACGAGGTCGAGACGATTACCGTGCCCGGTGCACTCGAAATTCCAGCGGCGATCGCAATGGCGGCGGAAAGCGGGCGTTATGACGGCTTCGTCGCGATCGGGGTCGTCATCCGTGGCGAGACTTATCATTTCGAGATCGTCGCGGGCGAAAGCGCACGCGGCATCATGGCGCTGACCATGGACGGCATTGCCATCGGTAACGGCATTCTCACCGTTGAGAATGAACAGCAGGCCCTTGTCCGCGCCGATCCGGCGCAGAAGAACAAGGGCGGCGAAGCGGCGCAGGCTGCGCTCGCGCTACTGGACCTTTCGGGTCGCTTCGCGGCCTGATCACCAGATCGTGACGCGCTCTCCGGGTGAAAGGTAGAGCGCGTCATCGTTTTGCACGTCGAAGGCACGGTACCAGGCATCCACGTTTCGCACAGTCGACACCCGCAGGCGCGGCAGCGTCATTCGCCCGGCCTCGACCGCAGCCCTCGCATACGGTTCGCGCAGCTTGCTGGCCCAAAGCTGGGCAAAGGCGATGAAGAAGCGCTGATCGCCGGTGAACCCCTCGATCACTCGCGGCTCACGCCCGTCGAGCGACGCGCGATAGGCGTCATAGGCAGCTACCAACCCCGCGAGATCGATGCTGTCATCATCAACGGTCGCGGCGCTGTTTGCCGCCATGTCCGGAAATGGGCGGTAGTCGGCAAACTGTTCGGCCAGCCTTGCGCTGCGCGCTTCCTTCGCCGCGCGATCGGATGGTGACAGCCAGTCCGCGACGCGCAGATCTGCGCCGATCATCGTGCCGGTATCGTCGACCGCGCGGCTCATTTCGCGGCCGATTATGGTACCGATCGTGCCATAGTTTGCCGCGGCATCGGCCTCCGGATCATAGAACGGCGGCTGCAGGATCGCAGCGGGGACATTGATCGCGTTCTGAAGCGGCAGGTAAATCGCCTGCGCCCGGTGAGCGCCGGTCCGCCAGCGGCCCCGCTTTTCCTGCCCGACTGCGGCGATCTCGCGCGAATAGGCCGCGCGCTCGGTCGCGATCGTCTTCGCATAGGCGTTGTTGCCAACCGCCTGAAGCTGCGTGATCTCGTTATAGGTCTCGGGATAGGCGATCCCGGCGCTCAGCTTCTCGAGCTTTCCGACGGCTGCCTTCCTCGCCTCGTCGCCAAGGTCGGGGTCGTCCTTCACCCGCTGGACAAGCGCGTCGCGCACGCGCTCGGCGATGATCTCAACATCGCGCTTCTCCTCTTCCGAGAAATAGCGTTCCGCGTAGAGCCGGCTCATCGTATCGGAAAACAGCGTATCGATCTGTTCGACGGCCTGCTGCTCCATCGAAACCGGACGTGCCTTCTGCCCAAGCCGCCGACCGTAGAAGCCGAAATGCGCGTTGCCAAATTCGTCCGGTAGAACATTCGCATGGCTGCTGAGGCGCTGAAACACCAGCCAGTCGCGCCATGCTTCCAACGGCTCGCTCGCAGCCAGCGCAGAGACTGCCGTGATGGCCTGCGGATCGAGCACGGCAATACGATCGGCATTGCCAAGCCCTGCACCGGACAACAGGGCAGACCAGTCCAGTCCAGGCGCCCTGTCCGCAAGCTCATCGCGGTTCCACACGGCTGCGGCTGCCAGCCGGCTGCGTTTGGACATGGCCGTGTCCTCCGCTTCCGCCAGGCTGGTTTCGAGCGCGAGCACCCGGTCCGCACGTTCGCGCGCTTCGTCCAGTCCCGCAAGAGCCAGGACCCGAGCGATATAGGTACGATAGGCCGCACGATCCGACCGGGCCTGCGCGGTGTCGGACAGATAATCGGCCCTTTCCGGCAGGCCGAGGCCGCCCGCGAAAAGCCAAGGCACGATCTGTCCGTCATCGGGTGCAGGCAAGGCTGCGACAGAAAACAGGTTCGGGCTGTGGCCCGCGTCGAACAGCATGGGCGAAGCATCGGCTCGAAGCGTCCCGCCGATGACGTTCGACAGGCCGGCGAGATCGCTAACGCCTTCGAAGCGCCTTATGTCACCCATCGCGGGGGAAATCCCCTGCCGGTTGAGCGACGCGCGGTCCATGAACTGCCGGTAATAATCGCGAACGACTGCCTCCGGCGTCCCGGTGTCCTGCGGCCTGCCGGCGATATCCTCGACGATCGTCGTCAGGCGCCGTTCCAGCTCAGCATCAGCGCGGGACTGCCGCCCGATCGCGTTTTCGCCATCTGGTATCTGCGCGGCGGCCAGCCACTTGCCGTTGGCGTAAAGGAAGAAATCGTTGCCCGGATCGACGGTGGTGTCGATATCCGCCGTGCTGATTCCGATGCCCGTACCTTGGAACGGCGAGATCGCGTCCTCCTCGCTTGCCGAACAGGCCAGCAAGCCCAGCGCAAGCAGCATTGCCATGACAAGGCGCAGCTTGTGTTGCAGCAGACCGGGCAGCGTGATCGGGCGAGGGAACGACAAGAATAAGCTCTGACAAATCGATGCACCGGTGACGGTACATTGTGTGGCGAAAAGATGGCACGGCTGTTCTAGAGACTGACGCGCAAACGCGCAAACCGTTCCGCCCCTTCGCCCCGCTTCACCACGACAACGATGCCCGCCCCGACTGGCGGGGCGGGCATCATGAAGTGACAATTGCCATGGGTCAGGCCAACCGGCCGAAAGCCCCCGCCCCGGCGTACAGTGCGCTGGCGCCCAGCTCTTCCTCGATGCGGATCAGCTGGTTGTACTTGGCAAGCCGGTCGGACCGCGCCAGCGACCCGGTCTTGATCTGTCCGCAATTGGTGGCGACGGCCAGGTCGGCGATGGTCGAATCCTCGGTCTCGCCCGAACGGTGGCTCATCACCGCGGTATAGCCCGCACGGTTCGCCATGCTCACCGCCTCCAGCGTTTCGGTCAGCGTGCCGATCTGGTTGACCTTTACCAGCAGCGAATTGGCCAGGCCCTGCTCGATCCCCATGGACAGGCGGCGCGGATTGGTCACAAATAGGTCGTCGCCGACCAGCTGGACCTTGTCGCCGATCTTGTCAGTCAGCGCCTTCCACCCTTCGAAATCGTCTTCCGCCATGCCGTCCTCGATCGACCGGATCGGATAGGCCTTGCACAGCTCGGCAAGATAGTCGGCCATCTCGTGCCCGTTGAGCGAGATGCCCTCGCCGGCGATGTCATAGCGGCCATCGGCGAAGAACTCGGTGCTGGCGCAGTCCAGGGCGATCGCGACATCGTCGCCCGGCTTGAAGCCCGCCTTCTCGATCGAGGTCATGATGAAGTCCAGCGCGTCGCGCGTGCTGGCAAGGTTCGGCGCGAAGCCGCCCTCGTCGCCCACGGCGGTCGAGAGACCCTTTTCCGACAGGCCCTTCTTCAGCGTGTGGAAGATCTCCGCGCCCCAGCGCACCGCCTCGGCAATTGATTCGGCACCTACGGGCATGACCATGAATTCCTGGAAGTCGATCGGATTGTCCGCATGCTCGCCGCCGTTGATGATGTTCATCATCGGCACCGGCAGCATGTGCGCCGATACGCCCCCGACATAGGAATAAAGCGGCAGTCCGCGTGCAGCCGCTGCCGCCCGCGCCGTCGCCAGCGATACGCCGAGCATCGCATTCGCGCCCAGCCGGGACTTGTTCTCGGTCCCGTCGAGCTCGATCATCGCATAGTCGATGTCGCGCTGATCCTCGGCATCGAGGCCGAGCAGCATGTCGGAGATCTCGGTATTGCAGGCATCGACGGCTTTCAGGACGCCCTTGCCGAGATAGCGCGACTTGTCGCCATCGCGCAGTTCAACCGCTTCATGAGCACCGGTGGAAGCGCCCGACGGCACTGCCGCGCGGCCCATCGAGCCGTCTTCCAGCAGGACATCGACCTCCACGGTGGGATTGCCGCGACTGTCCAGGATCTCGCGCGCGTGAATATCGATGATCGCCGTCATGTTACTGTGCCTCTCATGCTAGAAGGACCCCCGTGCGGGGCAAAATCTGGTGCAAGGAAATTGCGGCGCCGAGCCACGCCTGTTTCGTGATATGGTCGCGGATTAGTTGGCGGAACAATGGCTGGCAACAGTCGTTATTGCATTAGCGAATGGGTAAGCCAGTGATGGATGCCCATGACAACCCGCATTCGGCAGGCAATCAGGCCATTCGATAAGCGGGTGAACGACAGAACCGCCGGGCCGCCGCGACAATCGGGGGCCTGACCTGCAAATCACCTCGGCTTTCCGCCAAGAGCCGACAAGGACGAGAGATGCAAACCATGGTCAATTCCACCACTCCGATCGATACGACGACCGCAACCACCACCACGACCCCCGGCACCGTCGGTACGGGCCTGCCCGGCACCGACCACCGTGCCGAAGCGAAGAGCCGCTTCTCAAAGGCGCTGGACGAGGCAAAGGCCGGCGTTGCCGAGCTGAAGGCCGAGGCAATGGAACGGTCGGGTACCTACAAGAACCGCGCGGGTGAAAAGGGCGATCAGCTCAAGGGCGACGCCGCAGCCTATGGCGACCAGGCCAAGAACAAGGCGTACGATCTGGCGAACGATTCCAAGGGCAAGGCCAGCGAAGGTCTCGTGGCCCTTTCGCGCATGATCAATGACAATGCGCCGACCCTCGATGAAAAGCTGGGCGTCAAGTACGGCGACTATGCCCGCACGGCGGCAGGCAGCCTGGAAAAGAACGCGGCCACGTTGGACGAGAAGTCGCTGGAAGAACTGGGTGAGGAAGCCCGCGAGTTCGTGCGCAAGAGCCCCGGCACGGCGGTGGCCATTGCAGCCGGCGCCGGCTTCGTTCTCGCCCGCATGTTCCGTCGCAGCTAAATCCCGATACCGCTCCCCGGACCTCGATTATCGAGCGTTCGGGGAGCGTTTTCGCCGAATTGCATCGCGACAAGAACGCGCCCGGCATTTTAGCGGAGCGCGATAGGGGGATTGATTGATGTCGGAAACTCCCGACGATATCGCTGCCGAACGGTCCTTGGTCGAGGACGTTCGCGCATTGGTCGAGGACGGCAAGCTGCTGGCCGAAGCCGAGATCGACTATCACAAGAAGCGCGCCCTCTATGCCGCGAGTGCCGCGAAGGGCATTACCGTATTGTTCGGCGCTGCCGCGGTACTCGCCTTCTTTGCCGGCATGGCCTTGGTCGT
This sequence comes from Croceicoccus sp., assembly GCA_029936705.1. GTDB lineage: Bacteria > Pseudomonadota > Alphaproteobacteria > Sphingomonadales > Sphingomonadaceae > Croceicoccus. Next base: position 5,950 of record JAPYSD010000115.1, read on the forward strand.
GGGACTCGTCCTGGCTCTTGGCCAGCTCATCACCTACTGGGGATCGACTGCGCTGGTGACCGGCGTTCTCGCGATCGGCGCATTGCTTCTTGCGAAGACCGGGTCTGCAAGGCTCAACCGGGCAAAGCGTATCATCACGGACAAGGAGGGCTGATCGAATGACCGAATCCGAAGTCATCGAAGCAAGACGCCTGCGCGGAGCGGCACGCACCGTGTTCGACACGCAGCGCGAAATGGTACGCGCCGATCTGAATGCCGCCGGCGTCGGCAAACGCGTCGCCACCCGCCTGATTGACGATGGCAAGGTCATCGCGGAGGAAGCGGCGGACGCAGCCAATACGCACCGGACGCTGGTCACATTGGGGGCGCTCGGCCTTACCGGGTGGTTCCTGCGCGGCCCGATCCTAGCATTCGTGGACAATCTTGTCGGCCGGGATGATGCCGACGAGGACGAATACTACGAACAGGACGAATACGGACCGGCAGATTATACCGAAGGACGGTACAGACGGCGCTGAACAGCGTTGTTTTTCGCCTTTCACCTTCCTGCCGGAACTCTATGCGGTTCGATCCATTGATCTTGCAACGCGCATTACAAAACTAAAGGATTCCTCATGAACGAGACCACCACTATTCCGCCGGCAGACGAACAGCCGCAAGCCGTCGTATCCCCTTCGACCAGCATGGAACCGCCGCGCGATCCCACGCTGTCCGAAAAGGTGTCGGCTGCGCAGGCCCGCATTTCGGAACGCACTGCCCCCGCCCGCGCCAAGGCTGCCGAACAGTCGCGCGCCGCGGCCGATAGCGCCAAGGAATTCGTGAAGGATCATCCGTTCGTCGCCATCACCGGCGCCGTTGCAGTCGGCGCGCTCATCGCGCTGTCGCTGCCGGGCCGTCCCGGACGCAAGGTTCGCGGATCGGTCATGACCGCAGGAGGCCTGCTGGCCGAGCTCGCGACCAAATACGGTCACGAGATCGCGGCGATTGCCGGCAATGCCGTTGATGAATCGCGCGAGAAGCTCGAGGATATTGGTGAAAGCGTGTCGGAAACGAGCCGCAGCCTTTCCAACGACCTCGCCCTGCGCGGTGAGAGCGGATATCTCTCGGCCCGCCATATCGGTGAGCGTGCCGCCCTGTCCGCAAGGCAGGCGAGCGAGGACGCGGGCTTCAAGTCGCGTTCGATGATCTCGCGCCTGCGCCGCTGAGCGCAAGCACGCCAATTGCCTCTTTGGATCGCATCACTGATGCGTTAAAGGCCGCCCTATCCGATCCGATAGGGCGGCTTTTCCATTTTGATAGCGGAGTTTTGAATGGCGCAGAAACTGCATCTCGTGATGGGCGGACGGGTAAAGGATCCGCGCGGTCAGGAGTTCGAGGATCTTTCAGCGCTCGATCTCGTCGGGATCTTTCCGGATTTCGAATCCGCGGAGAACGCATGGCGCGGCAAGGCGCAGCAGACCGTGGATGATGCCGAAATGAAATATGTCGTCGTGCATCTGCACCGACTGATGGAACCCGACCTCAAGGATTGAGCCAGGAGCGATAGAAGGCGGAGGGACGATCGGTCCCCCCGCCTTTTTCATATCAGATGAATTCGATCTTCTTGATCAGGTAGAAACGCTCGCCCGAGGGAACGGTCACCTCGATCTCATCGTCGACCTTCTTGCCGATCAGTGCACGGCCCAGCGGGCTGGAATAGCTGATCCGGCCCGACTTGGCATCCGCCTCGGTCGGTCCGACGATCTGGTAACGGATCGGCTTGTCGTCCTCGTCCAGCAGCGTCACCGTGGCGCCAAAGATCACCTTGTCGCCCGAAAGCGATGCGGGATCGATGATCTGCGCGCGGCTGACCTTGTCCTCCAGATCGGCGATCGACGCCTCGACCTGGCCCTGGCGCTCCTTCGCGGCGTGGTATTCGGCATTTTCCGACAGATCGCCATGCGCGCGCGCTTCCTCGATCGCGTCCACGATCCGCGGACGCTCTTCGCGAAGCAGCTTCAGTTCGGCAGTCAGCTTTTCATAGCCTTCCGCCAGCATGGGTACCTTTTCGACACTCGCCATCGTAATCCTATATCCTCCTGGTCCCGCCCCGGCGGAAAGCGGCCCCGGTCCCCGCCACGCCACGTGGCAGGAAACACTGGGACAGACGCTGCGGGGGGAACGTTAGCGGTCAACCATAATAGGCTTGAAGCGACCGCACTTCAAGCTTGCCGCCACGTTGGGCCGCAATCGCCTGTGCCGCGACCAGGGCCGCGGCGGCGGTGGTATAGATCGGAACCTTTTCGACCAGTGCTGCCTGGCGGATCGACTTGGAATCCTTCAGGCTCTGCCAACCCTCGGTGGTGTTGAAGATCAGGTTCACATCACCGTCAATAATGGCATCGACAATATGCGGCCTGCCTTCGGCCACCTTGTTGACCGGTTTCACATCCACCCCGTTCTCGGCCAGGAAGCGCTGCGTGCCGCCCGTGGCGATGACGGTAAATCCGTTGTCCGCCAGCAGCTTCACGGCGGGCAGGATGATCTGCTTGTCGCTGTCCTTGACCGATACGAACAGCACGCCGCTTTCCGGCATCAGGGCGCCCGCGCCAAGCTGGCTCTTGATGAAGGCGCCAGTGAAATCCGGGTCGATGCCCATGACTTCGCCGGTGGACTTCATCTCGGGCGACAGGGCCGGGTCGGTACCGGGGAACTTGGCGAAGGGGAACACCGCCTCCTTCACGCAGACATAGTC
>JAPYSD010000116.1 GCA_029936705.1 Croceicoccus sp.
GGATACTTGCCGCCTATGCCCTCTTCCAGAACCGCCGCCTGCAGCTTCCTCGTGACGTCGAGCTGGTGATAGCGCGGGAAGATAATGGAGCGGATGTTCTTCTTCTCGTCCCGCTGGGTGACGAGGTAGCGGCCTAGCAGTTCCAGCCAACTGTCGCGCTGCCACACCTGTTCCCACAGGTAGGCTGTGGGATGCCCCGGAACGTCCGAGGGGTTGCCCTTGCCACCATGGTCGCCCTGATTGAACGGAAGAAAGTAGGTCTGCGGTCCAGCCAGCTTAGTGGTCATCATCACTTCACGGTTGGACACGGCAAAGTGGACGAGAGCGCCCGACGGGAAGCTGAGCAGCGGTTCGCGCTGGTGGCCCTTTTGCTGCGGCAGGCGGTCCCTCTTGTATTGATCGACCGCGTCTTCCACGCATTGGGTGAAGTCGGTCTTCAGCTCTACGGTGGCGACGGGGATGCCGTTGAGGAACAGCACCAGATCGATGCAGTTCTCGTTGGCGAGGCTATAGCGGACCTGACGGACAACGCGCAGGCGATTGGCGTTGTAGCGGGCGACGATATCCGGGTTCATGCCCATCGCGGGCCTGAACTGCGCGAGCGACAGCATGCCACGCGCGCCGATGATTTCGATGCCGTTGCGGACGACGTCCAGTGTGCCCCGGTCGTCCAGCGACTTCCTCAAGCGGTCCAGCAGGATGTTTTCCGCTGCGGGGCCGTGGATGCTCGCCAAGGCCTCCCATGCCTTGGGCTGGGTTTCCTGCACCCATGCGACGAGGTCGGCTGAGAACAGGGCGCGTGGACGGTCATAGGCTGCGGCATCGCCCTTGCTGTAGATCCACCCGTTAGCACCAAGGTGGTCGCAGACCTCTTCCTCGAAGCTGATCTCTTGATGCAAGATGCTCACGCCTATTCCCCCTCGCCCGTGCCAAGCCGACGAGCTTCCCATTCTTTGTATGTAAGGCCCGATTTCTCTTCTTTCCAAGCGGTGGCCCCGTTGGTCGACCGTCCCTTCACGACTGCCCCCGCTGCACTTGGACTACGGAAAGCGTAGTCAGTCGCAAACACCCGATGGTCTCCGTGGGGAACGATTACACCGGCGCGCTCAAGTTCGGCGTAAAGCGGGCCATAGCTGGTGTGCTCGACGCCGACCCACGATGCCCTTGCCAACGACCCAGCCTCGACAACGAACTCGCCATCTCGGAGCAATGCAGTGGCATTGAGACCGAACTTCCCACCTCTAAGAACGAAGCGAACCTCGTCCGCCGCTGCGGCTTGCGGTGCGTCTAAATCGTCAGCAACCGCCAGCTGCCTTGCTGGCCGTGACCGATGAATGAACATATCTACCCGAACGGCAGGGAGGACGATGAACAGGTTCTCGAGGAACGCCTCCATCTTCGCCACATCTGCCTCGCTCAGCGCGGCGAGCGTCGGTGTCGTTCCATTGTCGAGAGGCACACGACCGATAGCGTTTGCCTCAGCAATCATCCGAGCTTCGAGATAGCGCACATGCGCCTTGTTCAGCTTGTTTGCAGCGGCGGTGATAAGGACCGCGCTGGTCCACCATTCCTTGTTGACGTCATGGTTCTTGATCCGAGCCGAAATGTCTTCGCCCTCACCCACATAAGCACGGAGTTCGCCCTCGTGTTCGCCTAGCAGGAGGTAGACGCCAGCATATCCCGCTTCGGGCCGAGCCAAGGCTTCCTTGATCTGGGTGCGCGGGACCATGAGGACATGACCGGTCCAGTTGAACAGCTCAGCTGTGAGCATGCCGTCTGGACGGCCGTCGATGTAGTACAGCTCCAAGGAGCGTCCGACAGCGCGGGTCATGCGGCCACCGCCCGTTGGACGGCATCGCGCACGTCTATTTTGCCGGTCACAGCTGCGGAGATCAGGGCTGCTCGACGCTCTTGCAGCAAATCCACTGAGGACAATGCATGCTGAGTTAGGGCCTCGAACCCTTTTTCTTCTGCCGACAGAACAGCGTCGAGGATGTGCCGCTCGTCGTCAGGCGGTAGTAGTACAGGTAAATTACCCAGCTCCTCTAATGAGAGGTTGGGCTGCGCGGACTGAACGGATGAGAGGCGTATAGCCGTTTGGATGCAGTCGGTGCCTATCCATCGACTCAGCCAAGGCCCAAGCTCAACATCTCCTGGCCTCACGAAAGCAACAGCCTGATTTGTATTCGCATCTTCAAAGTCAGATGGAACCACCGCGGATTTTCCGGTCGTTGCACCCGCAATCACGACTAATACGTCGTACGGAAACAATGCGCTTCGCGAGAGCTTATGATGGGCGTCCTCTGAGATGAAAAACTCAGGTTCAAGCTGAACCTGTCCTTCAAAGATGCTTTCAGCCTTCAAGAACCTCACACCCGTAGACGTAAAGTTTTCGCCGATAGTCGTAGGCGTAGTACCCTTTGATATCTGGCGAGCGTAGTGCTTGATTTTACTCACTTCCCAATGCGCCGGGACTTTGCCAAGCCATTCCACGCCGGAGTCCTTCATAGGCACCGTGGGATCGAGGCCCTTGGTTACCGCGTGGGAGATGACGGCCTGTCGCTTCTCCTTGAGCAGTTCGATAAGCCGCCGCTGCTCCTCCACCAGCGCATCGATCTTGGCCGTCTCGCGGTCGAGGAAGGCGGCGATGGCGGTTTGTTCTGCAATCGACGGCAGCGGAACCGGTAACTGGGCAAGATGATCCGGGTCGACATCCCACTGATTGATGCGGATGCCTTTTGAAATCGTCATCAGGCCGACCGCATACGAGTCTGATCGAAGCAAGTAGTGCAGGTAAGCTGGCACCTGTTCGTGACGTGCCCGGTAGACGAAATACGCCGGACTCACGATGCCCGTATGAGGCGAGACGCCCAGTGAACCTTGCCAAGCCTTCATCTTGTTGATGGCAAGGTCACCGGCCTCGACAAGTTGATACGCGCTTAGGTCTTCCGATGGCTTGTTAAAGTTGTCGTTCCGGTCACGCTTTCGGATGACTCCATAGTCACGATAGACAGAGAGCAGCTCATACTCTGGAAAACCGGTGCGCTTCACCCGTCGGAAGAGCGTCCAGAATGGTACTACACGCCAGCTATCAGGGAGCTTCCCGAGCCAGCGCATTCCGCTCTCTTGATAGCTCGAATAAGCCGGAAAGCTCACGCCGCCAGTTCCTCAATCATCACCTTGATCCGATCGGTCACTTGCTTGAGGTCCGCGTCGATCTCCTCCAGCGGACGGGGCGGTTCGAAGACGTAGAACTGACGGTTGAAGGGAATCTCGTAGCCGACTTTCGTCTTGCTCTCGTCGATCCAAGCGTCCTCGGCATGCGGCAGGACTTCGCGGGCGAAGTAGGCGTTCACATCCTCGTCCAGCGGGACGTTCTCAGTATCACGCAGGGAACTGTCAGGCTGCGGCTTGCCCTTGGCCTTGCCGCGCTGGCCCAGCACCACTTTGCCATCCTCATCCCGCTGCGGGCGCTCGACGGTAATCGTTCGGTATCCGAAGGCGCTGTTGGAGAACAGGCGCGAAAGCGGAGCGAGCTTCACCTTGCCCCCCTCGGGTGCCTGTGGGGCCTGCTCGCCAGCCCAGACGATTTCGCGCGCCACTTCCTTGCCATCCGCGTCCAGCACGGTGGCGATCTGTGCCTCCTCGGCTCGACCGAAGAGCTGGGTGATCTGGCGGATATGTTCCTCGCCCATCTCTTTGCGCTTGGAGCCGAGGGACTTGCGCATCTTCTGCCAGAAGCCGGAACCGTCAATCAGCTGCACGTTCCCCTTGCGGCTGGCAGGCTTCCGGTTCGACACGATCCAGACATAGGTGGCGATGCCGGTGTTGTAGAACATGTCCGTCGGCAGGGCGACGATGGCCTCCACCAGATCGTTCTCCAGCATGTAGCGCCTGATCTCGCTCTCACCGCTGCCAGCCCCACCAGTGAACAGTGGGGAACCGTTGAGGACGATGCCGAAGCGACAGCCGCCTTCCGTCGCGGGCCGCATCTTCGAGAGCATATGCATCAGGAACAGCAGCGAGCCATCCGACACGCGCGGCAGTCCGGGGCCGAAGCGACCGTTATAGCCCTGCTGATCGTGTTCCTTGCGGACTTCCTTTTGGACCTTCTTCCACTCGACGCCAAACGGCGGGTTGGCGAGCAAGTAGTCATACGTTTGCCCGTGGTGCCCATCGTCCGACAGCGTATTGCCGAAAGCGATGTTGGTGACGTCCTGCCCCTTGATAAGCATGTCCGCCTTACAGATGGCGTACGATTCGGGGTTCAGTTCCTGCCCCGACATCGTCAGCCGCGCGCCGGGGTTCAGCTCTGCCAGATGCTCTTCGGCCACCGAAAGCATCCCGCCGGTGCCTGCGGTGGGATCGTAGATGGTCCGCACCACGCCGGGCTTCGACAGGACGTCGTCATCCTCGACGAAGAGCAGGTTCACCATGAGGCGGATAACCTCGCGCGGGGTGAAGTGATCACCCGCAGTCTCGTTCGAGGCTTCCGCGAACTTGCGGATGAGTTCCTCGAACACATAGCCCATCTGGTTGTTCGATACCTTGTCGGGATGCAGATCGATCCCTGCGAACTTTTCGGTGACGAGGAACAGCAGTTTGGCGCGGGCGAGCTCGTCGATCTGGTTGTGGAACTTGAACTTCTCGAAAATGTCGCGCACCTCGGGCGAGAAACCCTGAACGTATGACGTCAGGTTCGCCGCAATGTTGTCCGGGTCGCCTAGGAGCTTCGCTAGGTCCATCGGGGAGGTGTTGTAGAAGCCAACGCCCGCCTTGCGGCGCAGGAATGGTTCGGGGTTCAGGCCAGCGTTGGAGCGCAGTTCGTTTTCGGCAAGCACGTCCGCCTTGGTGCGCTCAAGAACACAGTCCAGGCGGCGCAGAACGGTGAATGGCAGGATGACGGAGCCATAATCGGCTGGTTTGTAATCGCCGCGCAGGAGGTCTGCGACGGACCAGATGAAGGCCGACAGTGCTTGCTGATTCATTTCGATATTTCCCCGTTCGACGCTCAGTTATCCGGTGGCCGAACGGGAAGGCAACCCCGCTAATCCGGGTTGAGGATAATACGGGGTAAGCGTTCGATCTCGACGGCGAGTTGCGGGATCGGCCATTCGCCGTACCGCTCCCCTTCCGTGTCCAATGCGTGGCCGGGAATCACGCTCCGCGCCTCGGGATCCATTCCCACGCTGCGGGCAACCGTCTTGAACCTGTGACGCCAGCCGTGGTTAGGCGCTACGTGGGGGTCAGAAACCCCGAGGGATCGCACCCAAGAGGCCAGCCGCTCACCCATTTTCTTGTACTGCGGGTTTCCGTCGGAGCCCCCTCGACCCCTTGAGGGATCGTAGAAGAGCGGGCCATCCTTGCTGCTCTCTACCAACGCAACGAATCCCTGATCGAGCAGATGCGAATGGAGTGGGACGAGACGTGCTTCATCGTTTTTAACACTGCCAGCTTCGGGAGTGATGTTCATCACCCACACGCCGTCGCGCCTGAAGATATCCTGTTTGCGGAGCTGGGTGATCTCGTTCACGCGCGCACCGGAATAGGCGCAGAGCCACGGCACCCACCGTCGTGCCAGCGCGGTCTGCCGTGTGAACCGAGGCGGAACGGGGTCGAGGGTGGCCCTGAGGATGATCTGGGTTTCATCGCTCGTAAACCCGCGCTCTCGAACCTTCACCCGCTTACCGGCCCGGACTGTAACGCCGACCACAGGGTTATCGGCGACCTTCCGGTTCTCCTTCGCCCACCCGAAAACAGCCTTGGCTGCGGCGAGATAAGTCTCACGTACTGTCTTCGACGACCGTGGCTGCCCATCCTTCTTCGGCTCCCGAAGCAGGTAGTCTTTCCAGCTTATGATGTCGTCGGGAGTGACGCTCGCGGCTGGTTTGCTGTCCAAAAACTCAGACAGGTGCCGCAAGAATCGCCTCCATGCTTTCACCGTTGCCGCAGACGGTTTGCGTTCATCGACATATCCATCGAACATGCTCATGATTGGCGCATCGGATGAGATAGAAGGCTCGACCGGCTGAGCTGGCTGCCACTTTGGTAACATGGCGAGCACAGGATCCTTGCCGTAGTCGCCACGAGTGCGCCGCATCATCAAATCGCAGAACGAAATAAACAGGTCAGCCATGTCCTGCTGAAGGCGCTCCTCCGCCCTTTCGGTTACCTGCAGGCACTCATGTTCCAGCAAGCGGCTGGCTTCCTTCTTGAGATACGGCGTGATCCGCCACGGACCCTCAAAGGGGAGATTGTCCAACGCGGCAGCCCTGCTCTCGTCAGATGGATAGAGCTGCTCACGCTGCACCTCCCAGCCGATCTCGTCGCCCGGATCATCGCCGTACTCGGCCTCAAGTTGCTGGTACCATTCTCCAGCCAGCGCGCGCGACTGGCGTTCCGTCAGGTCGACAGCGGGCCCGTCGTCATTGCTAGAGCGCAAAGCCGCTATCCGCTCCTCGACCGAAGTCAGCCATGCTCCATACTCTGCACGCGCCTGCCCTTGCGTCAGGGATGCGGGCCAAGTCGGCTTTTCTTCACGCTTTCCGTAGGCAGTCCGCACGTCGGCGGGGATCACCTTACGCGACGTCCAGAGACCTGTGGGGGTTCGGCTTAGCTTCGCCATTCTAATCGCCATGTGTACCTGCCGTTTGTACCTGAGGCAGTTTTAAAAGCGAAGGAAATCAGCGTTCTCTAGAGTTTCTGCGGGTTTCGAGGGCCCGTGGCGGAGAGGGTGGGATTCGAACCCACGGTACGGTTGCCCGTACACCGCATTTCGAGTGCGGCGCATTCGACCTCTCTGCCACCTCTCCGCGAGGACCGCAGGCGGGGCAATCGCGCCCGCCGGTCGTTTGGAAGCCGGGCGGTTAGCCGATGATTCACCGCTTGCCAAGGGGCAAATTGACCCTTTCGGGGTTAACCCTCCGGTCCCGCTTGTGACTCCTTCGCGTGGAACCTATATTGCAGCCATGCCAGGAAGTTTTCGCAACATCCCGCACCAGGACCCGTCCGAGCTTGATAGCCGTTCGTCGTTCTTCTCGCCTCAGGCCGGGGGAACGGTTTCTGCACCGAAAATCGCCGAAGCCCGCTTCGCGATCGGCGACATCGTGCGCCACAGGCTACACGATTTCCGCGGTGTCGTTTTCGATATCGATCCCGTCTTCGCCAATAGCGAGGAATGGTACGAATCGATCCCCAGCGCCATGCGCCCGACGCGTGAGCAGCCTTTCTACCACCTCTTCGCCGAGAACGAGGAATCCAGCTACATCGCCTATGTCAGCCAGCAGAACCTGGTAGAGGACGGCATCGGCGGCCCCGTGGATCACCCGTCGATCGAAATGGTGTTCGGCGAATACGACCTGGATGACGAGCGCTATACGCTGCACCGCAGCCTGCGCCACTGATCGTCCGCAGTCTCCACGACCCGTGGGGCTGGAGACGCTGGTGCCTCAGCTCCTGAGCTTCCAGCCCGACTTCAGCACCAGGTAGGTCATGACGAACAGCACGGCATTCAGCACGCCCAGGCCCACACCCGCCCACAGCACGGCGTGCCCGGTCTTCCCGATGTCGCTTTCCACCAGGAAGCCATAGCGGAAGCCCGAGATGACGTAGAAGAACGGGTTGAAGCGGCTGATCGTCTGGAACACCGGCGACAGATTGTCGATCACGTAGAACGTACCCGACAACAGCGCGAGCGGGGCGACGATGAAATTGGTCACGGCCGCGTTATGATCGAACTTCTCGGCCCAGATCGAGGTCAGCACCCCCATCAGCGACAACAGGATCACGCCCATCAGTCCGAACCAGACGATCGCCACGGGATGCGCAAGGCTGAGTTCCGCACCGGGATAGAGCCAGACGGCCAGCCCCACGGCCAGCCCGACCAGGATACCGCGCGTGACCGCCGCGCTGACCAGTCCGGTCAGCAGTTCCATGGTCGACAGCGGAGGCATCAGATAGTCGATGATCGTGCCCTGGATCTTTCCGCCCAGCAGCGAGAAACTGGCATTGGCAAAGGCATTCTGCATCATGCCCATCACGATCAGGCCGGGCGCGACAAAGGTGGTGAAGTTCACACCCAGCACTTCGCGCCCGCCGCGGCCCAATGCGACCGAGAATATCACCAGATACAGCAGCGTGGTGATCGCCGGGGCCCAGATCGTCTGCGTCTGGACCTTGAAGAAACGGCGCACTTCCTTAATATAGAGAGTCCACAGCCCCAGCCGGTTGACCCGGCCGATGACTGGCTCTCCAAACTGGTGAAAAGCTGGATTGGTGGCGGTCTCTTGTACGGGGTCGTTCATTAAATGCTCGCCTAATGACGGGCAATCGATATGGCAAGCGCAGGCTGCGGAACAAGCCCGTGGCCGTAATCGGTCGGAGCAACACCCGCCGGTTGCGCTTAATGGAATTTTTTGGAGATCGCATGAGCTGGACCGACGAACGGATCGAGAAGCTTACCAAGATGTGGGAAAGCGGCTCGACCGCCAGCCAGATTGCCGAGGAACTCGGCGGGGTCAGCCGCAACGCGGTGATCGGCAAGGCGCACCGCCTGGGGCTGAAGGCACGTCCTTCTCCGGTGAAGGAGAAGGCGCCGGCCAAGGCGAAACCCAAGCCCGCGCCGAAGAAGGCTGAAACCGCCGAGCCCAAGGC